>CAZXWU010000115.1:0-5930 GCA_964644495.1 uncultured Tissierella sp. | reverse complement strand
TTTATATTTGTGATTGTTTTGATAGTGGTTCTCTTCTTGGATTTCATAGTTGTAAAGGCGGCAAAATCATGATTTCCTATGAGATAGGAGGCAGCCTCTTGCATTAGTTTTAAATCAAGTGTTTCTGGTATATGGCTTGTATGCCTTCTTGTAAATACATCTTGGTATTTATTATTATCAATGGTATATCTATATAGTTTTGATTTGGCATTATATCTTGAGTGATACCTGTCATCTACAGCTTCAAAATTATAAGCAACTATATCATCAGGCAAGTATCTATTTATATAATCCTCAATTTCAGTAATAGTCATATTGGAATTTATAAAAAAATTGCATACATAAGCCTTAGCATGAACCCCTTTATCAGTTCGTGAAGAACCGATTACATTGATTTTTTCATCCGCCATTATACTTAATAGTTTTTCTAGTTTCCCCTGTACAGTATTGTCATCATCACCTAGTCTTTGCCATCCTGAATATCTACTACCATCAAATGCTAAATTCATCTTAATATTTCTCATATAATCCACTCCTTAGTATACTCACTATTATAACCTAATTAAGGGAAAAGTTATAATAAAAAATTAATATAGTGTATCAATAAACTGTCTGAAAATCAAAACTAGTAATGTAAAAAATATATTTAGGATTACTAGTTTATATTTTGTAGAAAAAGGAAGAAATTTATAGTCTTTTGCAGTATACTATAAAATAGATGCAAAAATAATACAGCAAATGGGGGAAGAATATGACTAACAATACTTTACCAAGTGAATTTGAAAATTTTGCAGAGGCAAGGAAAGAAGGTTTTTTGACAGTTAAGAATTTGAAAGAAGAAGGCAAAAAGGTAGTAGGAACATTTTGTGCATATACACCAGTTGAAATATTTTTAGCTGCTGGGGCAGTATCTGTGGGGATATGTTCCTTTAGCGATGAAACTATACCAGAGGCTGAAAAGGTTTTACCAAGTAATCTGTGTCCTCTGATTAAATCTAGCTATGGATTTGCTATAACAGAAAAATGTCCCTATATGTATTTTGCAGATCTTATAGTTGGTGAAACTACCTGTGATGGCAAGAAAAAAATGTACGAGCTTTTAGGGGATATCAAAAATGTTCATGTAATGCAACTTCCTCAAACTCAAATTGATGATATCTCTAAAGAAATGTGGTACAAAGAGGTTTTAGCATTAAAGGATAAGGTTGAGCAAGAATTTGATGTCACCATAACTAATGATGACATTAAAGCGGCAATAGCAATTAAAAATGAAGAAAGAAAGCTTTTACAAGAATTTTACGGTCTTAGTAAATTATCACCTCCACCTATTACAGGCACAGAACAACTAAAGGTTTTATATGGTTCACAATTTAAATTCGATTACGAATCCAAAAATAAAGAACTAAGAGATGTAATTGATAAAGTGAAAAAAGATTATGAAGATGGAGTAGAAAATGTATCTAAATTAGCTAAAAGAATTTTAATTACTGGATGTCCTCTAGCAGGGGTTACTGAAAAAGTAGTAACTGCAATTGAAGATTCAGGTGGTGTAGTTGTAGCTTTTGAAAATTGCATTGGGGTTAAGACAGCAGATCGATTGGTTGATGAAAATATAGATCCATATAAAGCCATAGCTGATAGATATCTACAAATAGGCTGCTCAGTGATGACACCAGATACTAATAGATATGAACTCTTATCAAGCTTAGTAGAAGAGTTTAAAGTGGATGGAGTAGTTGAGATGACTTTACAAGCTTGCCATACTTATGCAATAGAAACTGCTCAAATTAGAAAATTAATGCAAGACAAGGATGTTCCATTTATAAGTGTAGAAACAGACTATTCTACAGCTGATGTGGCACAATTAAAAACAAGGCTTGCAGCATTTATAGAAATGTTGGTATAAACATGAAAGATTTTTATATTGGAATTGATTCTGGCTCAACCATGTGTAAGGCAGTACTTTACAATGGGAAAAATGTAGTGGATATCTATGCAAAAAAAACAGGATGGAATCCTAAACTTTCTGCGACAGAATGTATGGAGTATCTCTTGAAAAAAAACTCAATATCCTCTGCTGATGTCAGCATTACAGCAACAGGATACGGTAGAGAGACAATAGACTTTGCAGATCATACATTTACTGAAATAACATGTCATGCCTATGGTGGTATCTTTCTAAAACCTGAAATCCAGGGTATAATCGACATTGGAGGCCAGGATAGCAAAGTTATTCAAATCCAGAACCAAAGGGTATCAGACTTTTTAATGAATGACAAATGTGCAGCAGGAACAGGGAGATTCCTAAGTATGGCATGCGAAATTCTTGATATAGGATTAAGTGATATAGATGACTTTACAGATATAGGTGATCCTATTTCCATAAGTAGCATGTGTACAGTATTTGCTGAATCAGAAATCATAGGTCTATTATCTATGGAAAAGGACCGTTCAAAGATTATGGGAGGTGTCCTTCAATCAATAGCTCAAAGGATAAGGGCAATGACTGGTAAAATAGATTTTGATTCAGAGACACCCTTGCTAATGAGTGGAGGACTTTCAAAATCCAAGTCTTTAATAGAAATGATATCCAAAATAACTGGATTAAAAGTATTCACCCATGAATACGCCTTGTTTGCAGGAGCTATAGGAGCTTGTATTTGTGGCTATAACAAAAAATAACTTACAAGAGCATACCAAATATAAAACCAATCACTACACCAATTGATGAGGCCCTTCCTTTGTGAAGGGCTTTTGCATTTGGGATTATCTCATCACTTATTATATATAGCATTGCTCCTGCAGCAAAGGACAGACATAGGGCAATGAATATATGGGAGATAGAGCCTATATAAGCACCAATGAATGCTCCAATTCCAGTGGGAATACCTGTTATTATGGTGTAAAGAATGATTTTTCCAGGACTTACTTTTTTAACTTTTAGGGGTATGGCCATGGATAATCCTTCGGGTATATTGTGTAGTAGCATAGCCAAGGCAAGAACTGGTCCCAGATTACTAGTGGTGAAAAAGCTTGATCCTAGAGCTAAGCCTTCTGGGAAATTATGTGCGGCTATACTCATTCCTAAAAGTAGGATTCCTTTCATACTAGGGTCTATAGATAACTTCTCAATATTTGCATCTATGAATATTACTAACAAGATACCTAAAATAATTCCTATAATAGTTACAGCTCTTCCTCCTAGAGCGAAGGATTCGGAAAGAAGCTGAAAGGTTACTATATATAGCATAAAGCCACCGGTTAATCCTAGCAAAAATGACAAGGTCCTACTATTATTTTTGATAAATAAAGAAGCAAACCCTCCAAGACCTGTGCCTACAACTCCGATCATTAAACCATATAAAGTAATTATCCAAATGCTAAACATAATGCGTTCACCCCCATATAGTCTATTAATATTATGGGGTGAATATTATAAGAACTAAGTCATCTATAAATATTCACAAAAAAAGGAATTCATAAATTTATGTTGAATATATCAATAATTAAATTAAAGAGGAAAAGCGCATGCACTCTTCCTCTCAGTAAGCTTATAAATTGGTCTTGGTTCTTTTTCTTTTAGTGAAATGTTCTTCTGCAAAGTCTAGTTCTTCGACGGTTTCCAAGGTTCCTAAATATTTACCCTCTTCATTTCTTACAGCTATATAGCGGATAAAGACTGGTTCATCATCCATATACCTTAAAAATTCATACTTATCTCTTGTACCAGCACGAAATTGGTCAATGATACTACTAGCTAGGCGGGTTGACTTAGGTGGATGGCATGAGTGAACATTCCTACCAATGGCCATGTCCGGGCGTTTGAAGCGTGGGGTATGATCTGAGAAGAATCGGTTGGTATCTTCATCATCGATAAAAGTTAGCTCCATAGGAATAGCATTGAGGACACCTAGAATCTGTTCCACAGTCATGTGGCCCGAACCAAGTACAATGTCCTGTTTCATATCGACTTCTTCCTGGAGATCTCTAGCCAGTTTACCACCTATAACCTTTAATTCCTCACGTTTTTCTTCTGCTTGCTCCCATATCTGGGATCCTTCCTCTAAGAAGTTTTCATAGGCAGATAATTCAAGGTAGATCCTCATCCAATCTTCTTCAGAGAACAAATCGCTACAAAGAGGAAAAAGAGTATTATTTTCTTTATAAATCATTTCTTCTGCTTGGTTCAAGACTTTTTCAAGGGCTTGGTCAAAGTCAGGAAGTTTTGTACCTAGGCCAACAATAGCTGCTATATCATCTCGAATCTCACCATCAACTCCCCACATGACATCGGATTGATCTGAGTAATTGTAGGTCGTACTGAGTAATGGATATATAAGATCTGCTTTTCTTGCATAGTGAACTCTTAGGTTTAGACGTAATAGCCTCACTTCTTCCTGGACCTCTTCTGTATAGTCTCCCTTGGCTAATTCTCGAAGATTCTTGATTTGAGCTTCGAGGATGTCATTTTCATCCATAAAGACTTGGACGGGATGACCAGGAATATTCCTATTTAAATTATTCTTTTGATTCATAGTAGCCTCCTTTATTTGAGTACTTTAAGTTTGTGAATTACATTTACTAGCTTCAATAATTATATCATAAGATGCCAACTTAGACTATTCAATCTGTTTTCACACTTTAACTTATTATTAGCATTTGTGGTCCTATAATATACTTAAAACCCATATCACTTAAAATAAACTTATAGAATTACAATAGTAAAATCCCTCTATATTCCCTATATAAGAAGTAAAAAGAAAAAATGGAGGGGACAGTTATGATAATTGATATATCGCACCATCAAGATCCTAATAAAATGGATTACAATGAGTTGTCAAAGCAGGTGAAATGGGTAATTATACGTACTCAATATGGTAGTAGAACTATAGATAGGCATTACAAGACTCATCATAAGGAATTTAAGGCTAGAAAAGTTCCTACTGCTGCATATGCATGGGTAAGAGGGATTTCTATTACTGATATGGAGCAAGAAGCTAGAGATTTCTATAGTAGAACTAAAGAATTTGATCCTACATTTTGGTTTTTAGATGTAGAAGAAGAAAGCATGAAAAATATGAGAGCAGGGATTTCTGCCTATGTAAAAACACTAAGGGATTGTGGAGGCAAAAAAGTAGGATTATATGTAGGACATCATTTATATAAGAAGTTTAATTTAAATTTATCAGAAGTTGATGCAGTATGGATACCTCACTATGGTAAAAATAATGGTACAATAAATAGCAAACCTCAATTCACCTGTGATATCCATCAGTATACTGATAAAGGAAAGTTAAAAGGGTATGGTGGATATCTGGATTTGAATAGAATCTTAAGTGATAAAAGTCTAGATTATTTTCTAGGAAAAGACAAAGAAGACCAACCACATGATTGGGCTAAGAAGCAATGGGACTGGGTACATGAAAATGGAATAATAAGAGGAGATAGGCCCAGGGAATATTTAACTAGAGAAGAAATGTCTATAGTAGTCTATAATATATTTCATAATAATATAAAGTAAAAAGCATATAGTGATAAACCTTCCATATCTTTTCAATAAGAGATGGAAGGTTTATTTATGATGAAAACTAGAAAATGGAAAAATTTATCTGAAGATAGGAAGTTTTCTATTTTCTAAGTTATTAATGAATATTTAGAAAAAAGAAGGAATTCAGAAATTTATGTCGAATATATAAAAGATTGAGATAGTTATTGATTTAGAATCGGGGAGGGATACTATGTCCGCTAAGAATTATAATATGCCATTTTAACTTATAAGGAAATAGAGGAAGTGGTAGATGTAGTTAGAAAAAACAGATATCCACTGGCACTATATCTATTTACCAATAATACAGAAATAGAAGAATATATAATTAACAGAGTGGAATTTGGCGGTGGATGTATCAACAATAGTCTTCTTCATATATTAA
>CAZXWU010000114.1:0-5957 GCA_964644495.1 uncultured Tissierella sp. | reverse complement strand
ATATACTATCAATCATAACACTAACTATCACTCTATCGAATCATCGTATAAATTGTTGAAAGATACGCGTACTACAGATTTAATGTCGTTTTTGCAAATAGGAGGTAGGAGTGAGGTATTAAAACCTGGAGTGTTTGATACGAAGAGTAAACGGCAGTGGATAAAAGACATGAAAGGGTCATTGAGATGTTTCACAATTAGATTAGGGAACTTTGCTGAAAATGGAGCTGATAAACAAGGCGCAGTAAAGATTGAAAATTTGAGTTTTTCTTTTCAGAAAGATGCATCTTCACCATCTGATATTCAACTATCAAATGGTAAAGCTCTTGATACTCTGTTCGAAATATCCAACTACAATTCGAAGGAGTTTATATTTCCTGATGATATCGATTCGTATAAAGATTTTGATATTAAGTTTCGACACACCTCAATAGAGGATATTCCTCATGACAGACTCTTTTTTAACTGTATTCTCTCTTTTGATTATGCTATTTTGGATGATTACAATAATCCTGACACTTTGCCATCAGGAGAAGAGATGGAATACTTTGAAACAAAGATATTTCTTGAACTAGAAAAGTATCCTGGCCCATATTGGCTTGCTGTAGATTTTGGTACGGCAGCTATTGTTGCCGCAGGTAGTGGAGGTGATGATCAAGAGGTTGTAATTAATCTTCAGGAGAGCTTGAAAAACTATTTAATAAACAGGAATTTAGATGTTAACTATATAGAGGGAAATGCTCCTGAATATGGTTCGACCTTTTTGTCGTCTTCATTAATGTTTAAAGATGGTGGATATTTGAACACAGAAGGTATAGGTAATGAAGCCGTTGCTCTTTCACCATTGGATAATGAAATAAATCAAGATAGGCTACTTCCCTATATTAAATCATTAATAGGAACTGAAACAGTACCAAACTTCAATGGTATATATAATGACTTTTATTATTATGATGAAAATGGTGTTGAGCGAAATTTTCAAACAAAACCAATAGCAACACAAGAAGTTGTGACACAGGCATATGACATCCTTTTTAAAAAATTCATTATTCCACAATTAGAAGCTAATCAGCTGTCTGATGATTTAAATAAATTAATCTTAACTGTGCCAAATTCATTTACACCAAGGCATATCACTGAGATAAGAAATATTATACATGCTAAATATCCTGAGTTTAAACAGCAGTATTTAACTTTTACAACAGAGTCGGATGCTGTAGCAAGTTTCTATCTTAAAAATTGGAGTGATTTAAATAAAGATAGATCAGATCAACAAAAGAACTCTGTATCATCAAACGAAGAGTATACTCTTGTATATGATATGGGGGCTGGTACTTTAGATTTAACCTATTTCAAGATAAAAAACTTACCTAATAATGATAAGAAAATAACTGTTATTGGTAGGTTGGGTTCAACTATTGCTGGAAACTACCTCGATTATGTGATAGCTAAATGGATATATAAAAAATACAAGAGTGATTTCTTAGGTGATTTAATACGACCAAGTACAACACTAATGGTTGCAAATGCCGCAGACTACAAAAAACTTATTGAACAAAAAATAAAACCAAATTTGCTTTCCTTAGAAACTCCATTTGAATTAGAAGCTGATTATATTCAAAATTCTATTGATAATAGCAATAAGATAGATATTGATATTTCTGATTTTTTTGTTTCTGAAGAGTTTAAAGAGTATTTGTTTAAAAACTCAGATGTAATATTGGAGAATTTGTTCTCTATTGCATCTCCTGAAGAGTTTTCTCAAAATAATGTAAGGGTTGACACAGTGATTTTCTCTGGGCGTGGTGTACAAACTGCATATTTAAAAGATAGAGTAAAAAGTAGTATTCAGAAATTAGTTGATAATAATGATATTCACTATATAGAGCTATCTGATAAAAACTTGAAGAGTGCTGTTGTTGAAGGGGCATTACAATATGCTCTTCTATATAAACAGGGTGGTTCGAGGGTCTCTTTTGAATCAAATAATCTTCAAGCGAAGTATGGTGTGTTGTATCGTAAACCATCTAATGGTAGATGGGCATTTAAGGAGTTGTTAAATCCGACAACAAAACCAATTTCAGAACAGCCAATCTATCTTGATGGAAATATGATATATGAATATGATACAGAGGTTTACTGTGCAGAAGATATTAATGGTTACAGCGTGCGAAGACCTTTAACAGTAGATTTTAGTGCGACTTCTAGGGGCTATTTTATACAAACCTTTTCATTAGACCCAGCTAGGGATGCTAATGAAGGTAACTTTGAGTTTATCTCTAAGATGATGTCTATATCTAATAATTTATTTACTCCTGACCAGGTTCGTGCTGTACCGTTTAGGGTAGTAATAACAAAGACAAATGCAATGAAGATTTTTTATGGTGATTATGAAAATGATGATACAGATCCATTGGTAGTGAATCCTGAGGATGATAAAGCGTTTATCCGTAGTATGTGGCCTCTTATAGTAGAATAATTTTTAATAATAGCATAATGAAAAAGAATAACAACATAGTTAAAACTCTCGTTCTTTTGGTGTTTGTTTTATTGGAACAGACATGTTTAATGGCACAAGAAAGTTATAAAATATGGTATAAAAAAAACAACCATATTCATATTGTAAAGGAAAAAGGCGAGATAAAAGTGTCATTGATAGATAGTAAAGGTGAAAGTGAAAATGTTAAGGAAATATATGTAAAGCCAGGTTCAGATATTAAATTCCATTATGAAGTTAAAAATGAAAATGGTTACAAATTTAAATTCCCTGTAAATCGAAGTGAAACTAGCTGGCCTGGAAATAATAGTGTAAGTAAAATTGAAGATGAAAATGTTTTTCTTTATAATTTAACAAACTCAACTCAAAACTTAGATGATAAAGTAATAAAATCAACTGTTAATATTGAAAAGGACTCTGTTGTTAAAAAATTAATTTTAAAAAATGCAGATGATGCAGATATATTACTAACAATTAATGTGTTGGAACCTGTTGTTTTTGAAGGGTTAAAATGGTGTGTAGATAGTGTGAAAGATAAGCTTGTTTATTCATCTGAACCAAAGTCTATTTCATTGAAAAATATTAATAAAAGAATTAAACTTGAAGTAAAAGAAGCAGAATTCCTGAAAGGTAAAATAATAAAACTAGCAGCTTTTTCTATAATAAATAACACTTCAGATTCTATACTCTCATGGGAAATGAGCCCTAATTTATTTACTGAAAAAACAGGTTTATCTGTATACTCTGCAATTGATACTTCATTATTAAGCAATTATCAGGATAACATTGAAGGTTCGGAAAAAGAGTACTTTATTGGAATAAATAAAGATAAGCTCGATTCAATCAACAGTCATGGACCTATACCATATACTTTTAAAACTATATATGGATCAATAAAAGGCGAAGAAATACCGGAGTTACATATTAAAGAAAGTGAAAAGTATGGAGAGTTTGTTGCTTTCTTTAAAAATAATTGGATTTTAATATCGGTAGTTTTAATTATTGCTATTATAGTATTTTTCTTATATAGAAGGATCTTAGGTCTTAAGAAGCCTGAGGAGCCTAAGGATCCAGTAGGAGATGATAATGTTATTACAACTTCACCAACAGAAGCTAGTGGAACCCTGGGGAGGCAAAAAAATGAAGAAACAGAGGGGGATAAGTCTTTACGTCATATTTCTAAGACTGATAAAACAGAAATAAACAACGAAGAGCCAAAGCAAAAGCCAACTAATATACCTGCTCAAAGTGATGAAGATAAGAATGAGAATGTATTAAGAGCATTAGGTCTTTTGATTTCTAAAAAGATAAAAGCGGAAAATGGTGATTTAGGAACAGTATTGATAAAACTTGTAAACGAGAATAAACCACTACCAGATAATTTAAAAGATAAAAAGACATTACTTGACTATATTAATAATAAGAATGAAAGCGAAGTTGATGAATTAGATAAATTTCTGAAAACTTTTGAAGATATAAAAAAAGAATATAACCTTAATAGTTTATCAGAATTGATATCTTCTATGAAGGACTTAGATATTTTAAATAAACAATTCGATAGATTAAAAAGTTATGGAAATAGACGCAACTTGACTTTTAATCAAAATGATTTTGCATCAAAGTATGAAAAAGAATTTATTGAATTAGATGAGCAGTTAAAAGATCTGAGAAGTATTCTTAAAACAAAAGATGTTGACAATAAAAAGGAAATTGATCTGCTTAAACAAAAGAATGAAGAAACAATAAAAGCTAAAGAGAGTAATTATAAAAGCAGTCTTCAAGAGGTTAATGATAGCTTAAATGGCTATAAAGGAGAGTTAAAGTTAAGGGGATTAGATTATATATCAGGACTCCAATTTTGTGCTGAAGAACTTCAAAGAATATACATGAGAATAAGAAGTTCAGCTCAATCAAGCGATATAGTGGTCAAAGAGATTGTGGACCCTGTATTAAAAGGAGACCATAGTAAAAGTAGTGGTAATACAGGAGGTTTAAGTGGTTTTATAAACAAACTAAATGACAGAGGTTTTTTAATGCAGTTTATGGAAGTTAGTTCTTGGGAAGAGTTGAAAGAAGGAGATCCAGAAACAAAGAGGCTGTTTGTGAAAAATATAGTAGAAGGAAGTGATTTTCTGAATATTATTGACTTGGTGTCAGCTTTATATGCTTATTCAAGAGTAAAGTATAAAGATGGTAATATTGATATCGATGTTAGTAGAGATTTTTCAAAAATAGGAATAGATCCTGCAGAAGTTGCAATTGCATATGGAATTCTTCGTTCAACTTTAAATTATTTATTTAGTATTGAGATCATAACTTGTGAGCTGTTTAAAGACAAGCTTGATAACTCTATTCATGAGAAAGGTAATGTGCGCAGATTTAAAGATTTAGGAGATAGATATTTATCTGTTGAAGGACAGGTTGAGGCTCAAGTAATAGTTGACATTACAAAGGTTAGATTAAAGTCTGAAAAATATAATATTGATAGAAAAGCACAAGTAACTTATAAATAAAAAAACAATACATATGAAATCATTAGGCATAGATTTAGGAACATCAAACTCTGTAGTTTGTGTATATGAAAAAGGCGATGTAAATGTAGTACCAATAGATGGTAAACAATCTGTAGCTTCTGTTGTGCATATAAAAGATGGTAAAATTACGATAGGTGATAATGCTAAGAAGCGTATTTTATTGGACCCTGATAATATATTGAGTTCTACGAAACGAGAAATAGGCACCGATTGGTCTAAAACAATAGAGGGTAAGAATTATACGCCAGTGGATGCAGCTTCAATGTTATTGTCGTATATCAAAACAAAAGCAGAAGAGGAACAAAATACAACCTTTTCTGATGTGGTAGTTACTATACCTGCTTATTTTAATGATAGGCAGAGAGAGGATACCCAGAAGGCAGTAGAGAGGGCTGGATTTAGGGTAAGACGATTGATTCCAGAGCCAACTGCAGCTGCTATTAATTATGGGTTTAATAGAGGGATAGATCAAACAATAGCTGTAATTGATTTAGGTGGAGGTACATTTGATGTGTCTATATTAGAGATTGAGAATAACAACTTTACCGTAAAGGCTGTTGATGGAAATTCTAAGTTGGGCGGAGATGATTTTGACAATGCTATTTCGGAGTATATTTTTAATCAAATAGAGATAGAATCTGGTAAGGATTTGCGTAGTAATAATGTTGCAAGGCAGCGTGTGAAGGAGATTGCTGAAGAGACCAAAATTGAACTATCTATGTCTTTGCAAAGTGAGATAACTATTGCTGGCTTAGAACCTGGATTGAATCTTGATATTGTGTTGACAAGAGATAAGTATAGAGAATTGATTCAAGAGTACTTAGATGAGATTATTGCTAAGATAAATGAAACTATACTTGCCGCAAAGCTGAATGCTGATGATATAAATAGGTTTGTATTGGTAGGTGGGTCTTGTAAGCATCCTG
>CAZXWU010000113.1:5079-6087 GCA_964644495.1 uncultured Tissierella sp. | reverse complement strand
AGATGATCAAGAGGATATCTTGGATAATATATTTTTGAAGGAGATATTGGGTAAACTACATGCTAGGGATAGACAGGTAATCCTTTTACGATATTTTAAAGATAAAACCCAGACAGAAGTAGCTAAAGAATTAGGTATATCCCAGGTTCAAGTATCAAGGATAGAGAAGAGAATAATTCAAGATATGAGACTTATGATGGAAAAGGCATGATAGATGCCTTTTTTTAATTTCCTCTAATATTACTATTCCTTAGATGAAAATCAAGTTAACTTTAGTATTAAATAACAATTATTGTAGATACTATAATTAGATGAGGTGATCTAATGGAAATAGTAAGAAATAAGAAAAAGATAATTATCTTTACCTTGCTTATATTGATTTCAATTTTTGTAATTCTTAAATATAGTGATGAATCCAGTAGCCAAGAACCACCTAAAAGGGCTACATTTGTTAGAGACAATATAGGAGAAAATAAAAACTATGTCTAACTTAAAGGCTTATATACTTCTAAAACCAAAAACTTCTGTAGATATTGATTCAAAGGTATATTTGAAGGATATAGGTGGTGTTTATTGTGTAGATAATTCCATAAAAAATAAGATTGAAAACCTTTCTGTTTGTAAAACAAAAAAGGAAGAAGATTGGATATCTATTTCTAGTATCAATATTGTAGAGAAAATAGTTGATAAATACCCTAATTTAGATATCGATATAATCGGAGAGACTGAGGTCCTAATTGAGATCAAAAGCCAAGAGAGAATTAACAAATCTGCACAATTTGTGAAAGTTGTTTCTATCTTTATACTATTATTTTTTGGTGCTGGTATTTCAATAATTAATTTTCACACAGATGTTGATATGGATGAATCACTGAAGTTGATATATTACTCATTAACAGGGGAAAGAGAATCAAACCCTTTGATACTCACCATATCATATTCAATAGGTTTGGGTTTAGGCGTGATCATCTTTTTCAATAGGATTATTAGCAAGAGTGCTAGAAGGAG
>CAZXWU010000113.1:4825-5069 GCA_964644495.1 uncultured Tissierella sp. | reverse complement strand
ATAAAAATGAAGAGTGATATAAATGACAAATCTATTAGTCGTATTAATAGGAGTTAGTGGGGGTCTAGCAATTGGTGGTGCCTTTGTTGCCTTTGTGACCTTGCTAGATATAATTCCTAGACTAATCCATTTAAGCGAAACAGATGATTATCAGATATCATATCAAAATGCATATATACTTGGGGTAATCGTCTTTAATTTTTTATACTTTTCAGATTTCAATCTTGAATTAAACAAGGTATCT
>CAZXWU010000113.1:0-4801 GCA_964644495.1 uncultured Tissierella sp. | reverse complement strand
GGATATTGGGATTGATCATGGGGATACATACTGGCCTTCTTTCTTCAGCTTTAGCTGAAGTCTTAAATGTAATCCCAGTTTTATCCGAAAAGTTCAAGGTTAAGGATCAATTAAAAATACTAATCTATGCCTTATTATTTGGGAAAGTAGTAGGTTCACTATATTATTGGTTGAAATTGAGATAGTAATGGAGGAAGATAAATGGAGAATTTTAACAAAAATGATTATCAGAAGTTTGCTGATAGGAAAGTTCCAAAGCCGACTTATACAAAAAATATGATCCTAGCCTTTATTGTTGGTGGTACAATATGTACATTTGCACAGGGAGTAACCAATTATTTGGAGTCACAAGGCTATAGCGAGGATTTATGTGGCATGGGTACTACTATAATTATGATATTCCTAGGAGCCCTATTAACTGGGCTAGGTGTTTATGATAAAATCGGTAAGCTGGGGGGAGCTGGAGCCGCAGTGCCTATTACAGGATTTGCAAACTCTATTGTTGCTCCTGCTATGGAATATAAGAGAGAGGGCTTTATCTTTGGAGTAGCTGCAAATATGTTCAGTATTGCTGGTCCAGTCTTAGTATATGGAATTGGAAGCTCAGTTATAGTTGGTTTATTAAGTATTTTATTTAAAGGGTAGGTGATTATATGCCGCTAAAGAAAATTGGAAATCAAACACTTAAATTATTAAATCCTCCTACTATTATGAGCAAATATACTATAGTAGGGCCAAAAGAGGGGCAAGGACCCCTTAAGGATTATTTTGATTTAATCCTAGAAGATGACCTTTGGGGTCAAGAATCATGGGAAAAGGCAGAGAGTAAAATTCAAGAAGAAGCAATAAGGTCTGCTATAGATAAGGCTTGAAGCCTGAGAATATAGATATTATGTTGGCCGGTGATTTGCTCAACCAAATTGTAGCTACAGGTTATTCAGCTAGGGAATTAGCTCTACCATTCTTTGGTTTATATGGTGCTTGTTCTACTATGACTGAGTCCCTATCCCTTGGGGCTATGCTTATCGATGGAGGCTTTGCTGATAAAATTGTCTGTGCTACATCTAGTCATTTTTCTACTGCAGAAAGACAGTTTAGGTTTCCCTTGGAATATGGAGCCCAAAGAAATTTTTCTGCACAATGGACAGTCACGGGGGCAGGAGCTACTATTCTCTCGTCCTATGGATCTGGACCATATATAACTCATATAACACCTGGAAGGATTATTGACCCAGGTATAACAGATGTATCCAATATGGGGGCAGCAATGGCTCCTGCAGCTATGGATACCTTAATTAATCATTTTCAGGATACAGGCTTTAAACCTAGTGATTATGATTTGATTATTACTGGGGATTTAGGAATATTAGGAAAATCCATAGTAATGGATATGATGAAGGAGAAGGGCTATGATCTAGGAAGTGTATACACTGATTGTGGAGTAGAGATATTCAATCCAAAATCTCAAGATACCCATGCAGGAGGCAGTGGATGTGCATGTTCTGCAGTGGTCTTTAATGGCTACGTTTTGGAGGAAATGAAAAAGGGAAGGTTTAAGAAAGTATTATTCATGTCAACTGGAGCATTGCATTCCCCAATAATTACTCAACAGGGTGAATCCATTCCTTCCATTGGTCATGCAATAACTGTAGATATAAATAATGAATAGGGTGATAAACTAATGGATTATATAAAAGCTTTTATAGTAGGTGGTGGAATATGTGTCATAGGCCAGATAATATTGGATAGAACAAAACTAACCCCTGCTCATATATTGGTTTCCTTTGTAACATTAGGAGTTTTGTTGGGAGCTCTAGGTATATATGAGCCTCTGGTTGAATTTGGTGGAGCAGGTGCCAAAATCCCAATACCTGGATTTGGTTATGCACTATCTAAAGGAGCCATAGAAGGTGCACAAACGGATGGTATTATGGGTGCTTTTAAGGGAGGATTGGAAGCAGGTGCTGGTGGTATAGCTGCCGCAATAGTATTTGGATATTCAATGGCAGTAATCTTCAATCCAAAGACAAAAGACTAAGGAAGATAATCCTTAGTCTTTTCATATTTACTATCAATTATTTGGATCAGATGGTATTATTTCACCATTATCATTGACGTTGCCATTATTGCCTCTGCCTCTATTACCGTTGTTTCCATTGTTACCATTGTTTCCATTATTATCATCATCATCTGAATCATCATCCCAGTTATCCCAATCAAACCATGGCCATTGGAATATATCTTCAATTTCATCTATAATCGTGCTTTCATCATGTTCATCACATACTTCAGTTGGTGCATTGTGTGGCCAATCTTCTGGTACAATTCCATTATAATCATCTGGATTATATGGTGGTGTACGCTCGATAAAGACTCTAGTTTCTATATTTTCTTCTGGGCAATATTCATTAGCTATCTTGCCATTACTAGTGTCTATACTTACTTCAACGTGTACATCACAATACTGGTTTGGAACAGTTCCTTGGGCAAATATCTCAGACCTTACAACATGTCTTGAATCTTGTGAACATAGAGGTGTAGGTAGGAGTCCAGATTGTGTACATACATTTGCTGATACAATTCCCTCTGGTCTGTCAAAGCTGGTCTTGCTTTCTAAACCTTCATGTACCTTTGTATTAATATGTTGCCACAATTGGGCTGCTGTACTAGAGCTTCTCGATAATGTAACCTTTGGAGAGTCATTACCAATCCATACACCTGTTACATAATATGGAGTATATCCAACAAACCAGATATCAGCATTATGTTGTGTTGTTCCTGTTTTACCCGCTGTAACCATATCAGGCATTCTTGCTCTACTGGATAAACCCTGGGTTACAGTAGTTCTCATTATATCACCAGCTATATATGCAACTTGAGGTGATACTACAGTAGTTTCCTGAGGTGTATTATCAAGTAACATATTACCGTTACTATCTAAAATTCTAGTTAAGGCTATAGGCTCCACATATACACCATTATTTGCTATAGCTCCATAAGCTGCTGTTACTTCAAGTGGTGTCAAGCCTCTAGTCATACCACCTAAGGCTAGGGAAGATAGGTTCTCGTCATTTGTAACTCTATTTTCTGCACTTGTGACAAAACTATCTGATTCTGGCCTATTAGAATCTATGATACCCATCTTTTCTAGGTATGACATTGAGGTTCTGATTCCAATTGATTCAAGTGTTTTAATCGAATTAACATTAATTGATTGCTCTACGGATCTTCTAAGTGTGTTTATCCCCCTATATCCTGTATACCAGTTTCTAGGAGTCCAACTTGATCCTGGATCAGAATATGGTATATCATCTATAGGAGATGCTGCTGTATATCCATTGTCTAGTGCTGGTAAATAGACAGATATTGGTTTAATAACCGAACCAGGCTGTCTTTGTGAATCAGTAGCCCTATTCAATATTCTATTACCATCTACATCCCTACCACCAACAATAGCCTTGATATGGCCGTTTCTATAGTCAAGTACTACTGATGCTGATTGTGGTTGGACTATCCCATCTATAGAGCGATAGAAGTAGGAACCATTAATGTTTAAGTTTCCATTTTCATCCATTTTATAAAAATCTTCATTCTTGTCTAGATAGGCCTTTTTTATTATTAACTCTCTGTTTTCTCCAACAGAGAATTCATCCTCTGGTATTATAATAGATCCTACAGTATGGGAAACCAAATTTTTATTGTCATCTATTCTATAATAGTCAGCCACATCTATATGTTTTGGATATATGGTAAATTTATTATTATTAATAATTATGTCATTATTATCTTGTATTTCAAATGTCCCACTTTCGATGATTAGATCAAAGTCTTCATTTAATAGATTATCTTGATGATAATAGACAATTGATCCTTTATCATCAATTACATTGTTGCTGCTGTTAACAGTCCAGTCAACTAATACGGGAGCCCTTACATTGTCAACATTTCCCACTAAGACTTCTACAAAGTTTTCATATACATTTTCTAATTCTTTTTGTAGATGAACATCTATTGTTGAGTAGATGTGCAATCCACCAGTAAATAGCTTTTCTTCAGCTTCTTCTTTACTATGGCCAAGTTTCTTCATGAGTACATTTATTGTTTCAGTCTTTACATAGTCAGTAAAGTATGATGTTATATCAGTCATTTTTTTCTGTCCAGGCTTCAGTGCTGTTTTCATATCTACTGTTAAGGCTTGATTGTATTCTCTTTCATTGATCATTTCTAGTTCTAGCATCTTATTTAAAACTAATTTTTGCCTATCTACAGAATTTTGATTGAATACCAAGATGTATCTTTCCCCTAATATATCAGCCTCTCCAACTTTGAAATGAATATTGCTATCATAGTTGTCAGGTCTTACCCTTATGTAAGGTTGAAAATTATTGGTACCCTTTATGACTCCAGCTAATAAGGCTGATTCAGCTATGGTCAATTCTCCAACATCCTTAGAGAAATATGTTTGCGCTGCTTCTTGGACGCCATATGCATTTTGACCAAAGAAGTTTCTGTTTAAGTAAGCTTCAAGGATTTGATCTTTGTGTAAAACTCTTTCTATCTGTAATGCTAAATAGGCTTCTTGGATTTTTCTAGACCATAGTTGATCAGGGCTTAGGTAAACATTCTTTACCAATTGTTGTGTAATTGTAGAAGCACCACGAACAATCCCTCCAGCTTTGAAGTTTTCAAACATTGATCCAGCTATACCCCTTGGGTCTACTCCATGATGTTCAAAGAATCTTTCATCTTCTATTGCTATAAAAGCATCAATTAAATGCTGGGGCATCTCCTCCAAGGAGAC
>CAZXWU010000112.1:3634-6112 GCA_964644495.1 uncultured Tissierella sp. | reverse complement strand
CAGGCAATCAGTTGACCAAGATGCCAATATCATCTTTGGTGCTGGAATTGATGAGTCTCTACAAGATGAAATCAAAATTACCGTAATAGCTACAGAATTTAGTGACAGTGCAAAAATAAAGCAAGATAAAATAGCTTCATCTTCATCACAAGAAAATAAAGATGAAATTGAATCAGACGATTCACTAGATGAGCTTGATATTCCAATATTTTTGAGAAGAAGAGACAGAAAATAATCATATTTTGTTGAAAAACATATCTAATTTTGATAGATATGTTTTTTTTATAGGCAAAAATTGACAAATTTCTAATAGGATTTGTCTTATAATAAAATTAGTTTAAGCAATAATGAGGAGGATACTTTGTATATAATACTAGAGTATTATTTGCTGGAAAATTTTATTATTAACTTTATTGTTCTCTATTCCACTAATAAGATAACAAAATCAAATATAAAGATAAGAGGAATTATATTAGGTACTTTGATTTCAACAGCATACTCTTTAGTGCTTTTCCTACCATCTTTATTATTTTTATCTAGATTTATATTTAAAGTTATTATTTCAGCACTTATTGTATATATAACTTTTTCAAGCAAAAGTCTCAAAACATTTTTATATCAATGGCTAACTTTCTATATTGTATCCTTTATATTTGCTGGTGCCATAATGTCTTTATCATCGAACTTTACAAACATAAGTAAACTACTATCCAAGGAGATCAATCTATTTAATGTGTTTTCCATTAAAAACATACTGATTGGTATCTTTATTGCCTTGATTGTTTCACTGATAGTATTTTCCTACAACCATAGAAAAAAAGAAATTGAAAGGCTTTTAGTTGATGCTAGTATTATCCATAAGGCTAGGTCCATAAATATTAAAGCCCTAGTGGATACAGGTAATAGTTTAAAAGAGCCCCTAAGTAACAGATCTGTATTTGTTGTAGAATTATCTAAGCTATGGTCAATCTTACCACAAGAGTTAAAAGGATTTTATGAAAACACTCCAGATGTTTCTATAGAAGATTTACTGATAAAACTAAATGATAAATTTCCTTTAACATTGATACCATTTAAATCCATTGGTAATGATAATGGGATAATTTTAGGCTTTAGACCAGATAAGATACTGATTAAGTTAAAGGATGAAGAAGATGAGATAGTCTTACATAAGACTATAGTTGGTATATACAATGGAAATCTATCACATGATAATGAGTTCTCAGCTTTATTAAATTATGAATCTATAATTATGAAGGAGGAAATATGATAAAAATAAAATATAGAATTAAATTATTTTTCTTTAAACTAATGCAAAAACTTGGGCTAACAAAACGTATAGACTACATAGGTACAGGAGAAACATTACCTCCACCATTGAATGCAGAAGAGGAAGCCTACTACATCGGTAATTTAAAAAATGATGAATCAATTAAAGCAATACTCATAGAGAGAAATCTTAGATTAGTAGTTTACATAGCTAGGAAATTTGATAATACTAAAATTGCTATAGAAGATTTAATATCTATTGGAACCATCGGATTAATAAAGGCAGTCAATACTTTTGACCCTGATAAAAAGATAAAACTAGCAACCTATGCTTCAAAGTGTATAGAAAACGAAATTCTAATGTACTTGAGAAAGACAAGTAAGATAAAAAATGAAATATCATTTGATGAGCCCTTAAATATAGATTGGGATGGAAATGAATTACTCCTATCAGATATCTTAGGGACTGAAGGGGATATAATATATAAATATATTGAAGAGGAAGTAGATAGGAATCTTCTAAAACAAGCTATACAAAAACTTTCTCCAAGGGAGAAGACAATAATTGAGTTAAGATTTGGACTAAAAAATGGTTTAGAAAAAACCCAAAAGGAAGTGGCAGATTTACTAGGGATTTCCCAATCCTACATTTCCAGACTAGAAAAGAGGATTATTAAAAGATTGCAAAAAGAGATGAGTAAATTGATTTAACAGCGATACAAGACTTGCGGTGCTTGTATCGCTATTTTTTTACCTATTTTTGTAATTTTGATATTGTATAAAATAAGCTATTAGGGCAATAATTTTATTTGAAAGGGGCAAATCATCGTGAAAGGAAGAATATAAATGCATACATCCAAGGTTGAAATTTGTGGAGTAAACACAGCGAAATTGCCTGTTTTAACCAATGAAGAAATGCAGAAGTTATTTGTAAAAATAAAAGCTGGTGATTTAAAAGCAAGAGAAGAGTTTATACAAGGAAATCTAAGACTTGTTTTAAGTATAATACAAAGATTTAACAGGAGAGGTGAGCCAGTAGACGATTTATTTCAGATTGGTTGTATTGGATTAATAAAAGCTATAGATAATTTTGATTTGAGCCACAATGTTCGTTTTTCAACTTATGCAGTTCCAATGATTATTGGAGAGATAAGAAGATATCTAAGAGACAACAACTCCATCAGAGTAAGTAGATCTCTTAGAGATATA
>CAZXWU010000112.1:1396-3621 GCA_964644495.1 uncultured Tissierella sp. | reverse complement strand
GCCTATAGGGCCTTGCAAGCAAGAGACCAATTGGTCCATAAGTATTCAAAAGAGCCAACAGTTATTGAAATTGCAAATGTTCTTGGTTTGCCTAAAGAAGAAGTGGTCTTTGCTTTAGAAGCTATTCAAGATCCGATATCCTTATTTGAGCCAATATTTCATGATGGTGGAGATGCAATATTTGTAGTAGATCAAGTTAAAGATGAAAAAGAAGATGATGATTTTTGGATTAGAAAGATAACTTTGAAAGAGGCTATAAATAAATTAAATACTAGGGAAAAGGAGATACTTAATCTAAGATTTTTTGAAGGCAAGACTCAAATGGAGGTAGCAGATGAGATAGGAATCTCTCAAGCCCAAGTCTCAAGACTAGAGAAAAATGCCTTAAAACAAATGAGAAAATATGTCTAAGGACAAATATTCCCACTAAAATGTAATAAAATATTTTTGAGGAAATATAGATATATAAAGCATACTATGAGATCTCCAAAAGATACAAGGGAAGGACAAAGGGACCTTTCTGGGCTACTGAAAAAGTATCATTTTATCTGTTTTGTCATTCTGAACGAAGTGAAGAATCTTGTGTTCCAATATATTCAAGATGACCTTTCACTCATGATGACAGGCAAATGACTTTTTCAGTAGTCCCAGACCCTTCATTTGTCTTAAAATCTTATATATGCTAAAGAAATAGTGGGGTGGGTCTTATGTTAAGAATATCAGAAGCAAAGATGAAAGAAGTAATCAATATTTCAAACGGCGAAAGAATGGGTTATATATATGATTTTGAAGTTGATTTGGACAAAGGTCAAATAGTTGGTATGATTATGTCTACTAGTCCAAAGACTTTAAGTTTTTTTACTAAAGCCAATGATATAATAATCCCTTGGGATGAAATTGTAAAGATAGGCCAAGATACAATTTTGGTCAACGTCAATGGAAATTAGATATTAGACAATAAATCATCCTTATATTATAATTGAAGTATAATATAAAAAAGAGGTGTAAATATGAGATGCCCTTACTGTGATTATTCTGAATCTAAGGTAGTAGATTCTAGACCTACTGATGAAGGACAAGCCATTAGGAGAAGAAGAGAATGTATCCTATGTACAAAGAGATTTACCACGTTTGAAAAGATAGAAGCAATACCTATAATTGTAGTTAAGAAAGATGGGAATAGACAGACCTATGACAGGAACAAACTATTAAATGGAATAATTAAATCCTGTGAGAAAAGACCTGTTTCAATTGATAGAATTGAAGATATAGTAGATGATATTGAGAAAACCTTGTCCAATTCTATGGAAAAAGAAGTAACCTCTGTAGAAATCGGTGAAATGGTAATGAGTAAATTAAAGGACGTAGATGAAGTTGCCTATGTTAGATTTGCTTCTGTCTATAGGCAATTTAAGGATGTAAATTCCTTTATGGATGAACTCAAAAAGATACTTAATGAAGGCAGTTAAAGTTTTTTTAAATTCTTTATATATAAATTTACATATGATCCTTCTATATTCTTAATTTTTAAGATGTAAAGGGATCTTTTTTTCTAAGTCATAAAAACGTTTTCATACAAAAATTATAGTGTAAAGTAAGCTATGAAAGAGCAAAATAAAAAAATTATGCCAAAAACAAGGAGGTTCAGTAATGAGAAAAGAAAATATAAAAGTTATAGTATGGGGACTAGGAGCAATGGGTAAAGGTATAGTAGAAACCCTCCTCAATAAAAAAGGAGTTGATCTTGTAGGTGGAATTGTTCGGGGTGACAAAATAGGCAGATCGATCTACGACTTCTTAGAGATGGAAAGAGGAGATAGGGAAGACTTAATAACTTCTTCATATGAAGACCTTATAAAAGAAGGCCAAGCAGATCTAGTTATAATTGCTACTGACTCTTTGACTAGGGATTCCTTTGATAAAATTAAGTATTGTATAGAAAGAAAAATCAATGTAATTTCAACAGCTGAAGAGATGGCATATCCTCAAGCGCAGCAACCAGACCTAGCAAAAGACCTAGACGGCTTAGCTAAAAAAAATGGAGTAACTATATTGGGAACTGGTATAAACCCTGGACTTATAATGGATTTATTGGTAATTACCTTAACAGGGGCCTGTATTGATGTTGACAGCATTAGGGCAGAGAGGATAAACGATCTTTCCCCATTTGGACTCTCTGTAATGGATGGACAAGGGGTAGGTATATCACAGGAAGAATTCAATAG
>CAZXWU010000112.1:486-1386 GCA_964644495.1 uncultured Tissierella sp. | reverse complement strand
AGGCCATGTTGGATTTCCTGAATCAGTAAATATGATTTCAGATGCCTTAGGTTGGCAACTAAGTGATGAAGTTAAATTAGAGAGGGCACCAATTATTTCATCAATATATAGAAAATCCAAATATGCAGAAGTTCAACCAGGTGATGTGGCTGGATGTAATATGAAGGGTTTTGGCTACGTAGATGGGGAAATTAAGATTGAGATGCTACATCCTCAACAAATAGAACCCCAATTAGAGGGTGTTGATACAGGAGATTATATAAGTATCAAAGGGCGGCCAAACATAGACATGAGGATAAAGCCAGAAATACCCGGTGGTATTGGAACCATAGCTATGGCAGTCAATATGATTCCCCATGTCATCAATGCAAGACCAGGCTTGAAGACCATGATAGACTTACCAGTTCCAAGGGCCATAATGGGTGATATGAGAGATCTAATATAATAGGAGGAATATAGATGGATGCAAAACTCGGTGATTGGGTAAGAGTTCATAATATTGTCTTGGAGGTTGGGCAACGGGCTAATAATATTCCAGAAGATACAAAAAATGTGCCTCTTGAAATGTGGGTGAAGGGATTTTTGCTAGACCAAGGAGCAAATATTGGAGATATGGTAAGGATAGAGACCTATATTGGAAGAAGAATACAAGGAAAATTGCTAGAGGTCAATCCCTACTACGACCACGATTTTGGTAAATCCAACCCTGAACTTCTCTATATAGGACGTCAGGCTAGAGGCTTGTTGGAAGGGGCGGTGAATAAGATTGACTAGGGATAAATCTTATGAAGCGGTTTTAGCTAGGAAACCACAAATAATGGAAAGAGCTGTTGGTATTGATTATGAAGTCTTCAATAGTGGAGATATAGGATTTGACTATGAAAGAATGATGAGAGAAAC
>CAZXWU010000112.1:0-476 GCA_964644495.1 uncultured Tissierella sp. | reverse complement strand
CGGCTATAACCTTCAGGATATCATTAAAATCCAAAAAAATACAGGTGTAGGGAATACACCAGTCTATGAGCTAAGAAACTTGACCAAGTTAGCAAGATTATATTCTCCTAAGGGAAAAGGGGCTAGGATATTTCTAAAAGATGAAGCCAACAATCCTTCAGGTTCCTTCAAAGCTAGAAGAGCTGCCATATCTTGTTACCATGCCAAGAGAATGGGTTACAAGGGGGTTATAGCCGCTACATCTGGCAATTATGGTGCTGCAGTAGCATCTCAAGCTGCCATGTATGGTTTAAAATCTATAATAATACAGGAATGCTATGATTCTAAAGGATTAGGTCAGCCAGAGATAATCGAAAAGGCAAGAGCTTGTGAAGCATATGGAGCTGAGGTTATTCAATTGACAGTAGGCCCTGAACTATTCTATACTTTTTTACTTTTACTAGAAGAAACAGGATATTTTAATGCTTCTTTATATA
>CAZXWU010000111.1:3349-6123 GCA_964644495.1 uncultured Tissierella sp. | reverse complement strand
AGGGCTCTAGCAATGGCAAGCTTTTGACTTTCTCCGCCTGAAAACTCTAAACCATCCTCTTCAATTACCTTTAACATCATTTGGTCTAATCCCTTTGACAAGCCTCTAATCTTATTGCCTATACCAACCTTATCTAAAGCAGTCATTATACGATCTTTATCTAGATTTTCAGAAGTACAAGCTATATTTTCTCCAATAGTAAAGGCCATTATATTTATATCTTGAAATACTACAGAGAACATGGAGTATAAGGACTTTTTAGAAAATTCCTTTATAGGGATACTATTTATTAGAATTTCCCCTTCACTAGCATCAAAGAGCCCAGTCATTAACTTTACAAGGGTAGACTTTCCAGCACCGTTTATTCCTACTATAGCTAGTCGTTCACCCTTATTAATTTTAAAGTTTAGATTTTTGAAGATATACTTTTCTGTTTTTGGATACTTGAAGCTCACATTCTTGAACTCTATTTCCAGTGTATCTCCTTTGATAGGACCTCTAGGACCACCCTTTTCACCTAAATCCCTATCCATAAATTCATAGAAGTCCCTTACATACTGACTTTCATCTAGTATAAAAGATACGTCGTCTGCTAATATTTTCATCATGATAGATAGATTGGTTATGGCGGCTATATACATTGAAAAATCAGCTATACTCATACCATTTATCCCTCTATAGATCAAGATGCCATAGGTAAGTCCATTGCTTATAAGGAGTGTAGTAAGCCCAATAAAACCAAGCATATATTCCTTGTTTTTAATCATTCTATGAAGTGAGACAAAGCCATAAATCTCCCTGTCATAATTATGGATAATTCTATCTTTTAGATTATAGATTCTAATATCTTTACCATATCCGAAGTCATGGGTAGTCTTATAATAATATCTTTTTCTCCTGTCAGCATGGGCAATTTTTCCTTTTAAATCATATTGATATCTGTGAACTCTTTTATTAATCCAGACAAGGGCAAATATATTGACTAATAGTCCTAGCAAAATCCAAACACTTAAAAACCCAATAAAAATCATTAAAGCAAATATGGTAATAAACATAGAAGGAATCTCGAATAATTTGTGGTAGATTCCCTCCACACCATTACTATTGCCACTGGTGGCTTCCATTGCTCTAGAATTTTCCTCCATAAAGGCAGCATCTTCTACATACTTATAATCCATGCTCACTATTTTATCGAAAGTATCTCGTATATAATCGATTCTTAACTTAGTGATTTTTGGGTATGTTAGGTCGTTTACATAGGTGCGAAGAAATCCGAAAATTCCAGTTAAAATAAAATATCCAAAGATTATAATCAAAACTTTTTCAATACTAGCCATATCTCCTAGAGACAATTCCCCAATCAATAACTTAGGCAGTATTATTGAAAAGAAGGGATATATTGAGGCAGCAAGGGTGTAGATGATAAAATAAAAGTAGATCATCTTGTTGTGATAAGTAATATTTTTTAACATTCTTTTTAACATTTTAATAAAGGATACCTTTTGATTCTTATCCATAAATATCACTCCTAGAACAAATTATTTGAAACTAAATTTTTAATTGAATCTCCTATTTCATCAACCTTTTCTTTATTTGTTTCATAGTATACTTTTCTAGAGTTGATTGCATCTATTGTGATAGATACAAGCATGGAGTTGAGCAATATTTGGATATGATGGGATATGGTTGATGGGGCTAGGTCTAGAGCTTCAGCTATTTCTTGCAAGTACATTTTCTTGTTAGCTAATAACCCAACTATCCTTAATCTAGTAGGATCGCTTATTGCCTTTAAATCAGACAAAACTTGAGCGTTATTAAACTTATTTTCCTTAGAAAGCTTGACTAAATCTTCTAAATAGATTCCTATATAAGAAATCATTTTATTATCATGAGATTCCATCATAGTCATTTGATTGAAGTTAAAAATTGAAAAATAAAATTCAGTATTACTTGATATATCTAAATTGATGCCTAGTGTTTTATCAAAGAAGGTATCCAAACTATCATCCTTAGATATTGAAGCTTTTGCCTTTTCAAAATCCTCTTCTATAATATAAAAATTTTCCTTCAAAATAGGTACACATTGTTTCAATAACTTAGCTAGCTCAGCTAAGATCCCATAACGGTTATTGTATAGATTAATTAAGATTAACTTAGTCTTGTCATCGAATTCAACTTGTTCTAGATAATTTACTAGTGTAGTCATTCCATCAATATTAATCCCTGTGTCTTTAGAAGTCTTTAGATGGTCAGCTAGCAATGATGAATAAGCTTTATTGATTAATTTATCTATTGCATCATGATCCCCATTTAAAGACGCAAGATCGTCAACAAAGAATGTGATGAAAGCAGCAATTGTAGTAATGAGATTATCTATATTAGTCACTTGGAAGTATTTTTCCATATGGGGATATCTATTATATATGGGCATAATCTCAGCCATAACGGACTCCTTATATCTACTATACTTAGAAAAATAACTTTCCATTTCTTCTTTATTCATCCCAAGTTTATTTTGCCTTTCCACATCGTCTTCTTCACTATTAACAGTATAAGCAGACCCAATGAATGATGCAGCTTCGTATATCCAATTAGGCTCTTTATGAATAATTGTCTTCACATTTATCACTCCCTATATATTTGACATTATATTACTATAAAATTAGATGTATGTCAACCATGCTAGATGAATATCTAACAGGTTTCATACAAATGAATTGAAAGGGGAGACACCAGATTGAAGGATAGGGGGACAAACCTCTGTTAAAGGTAAG
>CAZXWU010000111.1:0-3249 GCA_964644495.1 uncultured Tissierella sp. | reverse complement strand
TGCAAAAATGCAAGATTGGGGACGGGTACCGATCTTGCATTTTTGTGCGACAAAGTAGAGCCGTCCCTGTTTTGTCGCATATGCAATTGGAGAGCCGTCCCTGAATCGCATGCTTTTTTGCAAATAAAAAAACCAGCATCCTTTAGATGCTGGTTAATATTAATTTATATTATCCTCTTAATGGTTTTAATGCATTACTCCAAGCTATAACTTGGTCAAATAAAGCATCAACTGAATCTTGATGATGGTCCTGTGGTGTAAACTCACTCATATCTTTAAAGTCAGTGAATAGTGAGAACATCACTTGTGTACGAACATCCGCCATTTGAAGTTCAGCTGCTATAAGTCTTAGGTGCTCAACAGCTCTTACTCCCATTGCACTACCATAGCTTACAAATCCAACTGCCTTGTTAGCCCATTCTTGAGCTAGAAAATCGATAGCATTTTTTAATGCTCCTGGTACGGAATGATTGTATTCTGCAGTGACCATTATATATCCATCGAACTCATCAATCTTTTCTGACCACTTAAATGTATGATCCTTTGTGTATTGTTTGTAGCCTGCTGGCATTGGTTCATCCAATAATGGTAAATCATAATCAGCTATATCAATTAACTCAAATTCTGCATCGGTTCTCTTTTTTGCTTGTTCATGCATCCATTTAGCTACAGCCTCACCGTTTCTCCCTGGTCTAGTGGAACCTAGTATTATACCTATCTTTGTCATGTACTATACCTCCATTTTATATTATATATTAATCTTCTAAAGATTTATTAACTATCTAGAGTATACCCAGGGAAAATCAGAAATAACCAAATTTTAT
Organism: uncultured Tissierella sp.; assembly: GCA_964644495.1. Lineage (GTDB taxonomy): Bacteria > Bacillota > Clostridia > Tissierellales > Tissierellaceae > JAAYTL01. Next base: position 2,425 of record CAZXWU010000111.1, on the reverse strand, counting down.
AATTATTAACAAATATATAGGATATTTTAGCAAGATTTGCCTACTTATTGAATAGTATTAATATAATGATTTGAAATAGGAGGAATAATTATGGGCTTAAAAAAACTATTTACATTACTGCTTATACTATCTATAATGATTGGTTGTTCTATAGAAAATACTATTTCCCACTCGATTAGAGTTAATGACAATCTTATAAATATAATGGATAATGAAAGGATTGGGGAAGAAATTCAAGAAGTAGATAAAGGGATTCAAGAAGTAGATGAAGATGGGAAAAATGAAATAGTTGATGAAGAGGCTTTGCATTTTCAAACAGATGAATTAGAGGAAAATAATTCAGAAGATAATATGATTGAATCAGAAGATGAAGTAGAAGAGGATAAGGTTGAGCCCCAAATAATTACATTCAAGATAGATCCATTACAGTTAAGGGAAGGGACTGCCAGTGACGAAGTTTTGAGAATAAGAAAGTATCTAAAAATAAAGGGCTATACTGATAAAGATGAGGGATATTATTTTGATTGGGAATTAAGGGAAGTGGTTAGGTCTTATCAAAGGGATAATGGTTTAAATCCAGATGGTATTATAGGACCAAATACCTTTGCTGTCATCAATGAGGATATAATGGCCAATTCAATTCTAATAGACTATGATATATATTTACCTGAAGAGGTGCCACAGGGGCAATGGATACTGATAAATAAAGCCAGCAACACCTTATACCATTATAATCATAGACAATTGATAAATAAATACCCAGTTGCAAGTGGGAAATCTTCAGAATACACACCTGAAGGGAAATTCTATATAGTAGCAAAATTTATCAACCCATATTGGGGAGGGGCAGGCATATATAAGCCTGTAGCAGGAGGCGCTCCAAATAATCCACTAGGTAAGAGATGGCTTGGACTGAATATTAAGGGTGGAGGAACCTATGGCATCCACGGCAATTCAGATGTCTATAGCATAGGTAAATATGCTTCACTTGGATGTATTAGAATGTTTAATGATGATATAGAATCAATTTATGATATAATAGACTACAATACTCCAGTTTGGATAATAAAGGATTTTCTAGACCTAGGTCAGGAACTTGATCATGACATCCTATTAGAATAGGAGAATTTGGGAATAAATAATAAGAGGTGCTACTGATGATAAAATTAATCATTAAAAGGTTTATAAAAAACTATGAAGATATAGATGATGCCAAGGTAAGGGAAGAGTATACAGTTCTTTCAGGTATAGTAGGTATAATAAACAATCTACTATTATTTTTGATTAAGTTAATCATAGGTATTTTAATCAATAGTATAGCTGTTATCTCTGATGCTTTTAATAATCTAACAGATATGGGTACATCTATTGTTACTATATTTGGGGCTAAACTAAGCAATATGCCACCAGACAAGGAACATCCATATGGACATGGAAGATTTGAGTATATAGCTTCACTTGTTGTATCCTTTATTATATTTGCTGTAGGCCTTCAATTATTAAGGACATCCTTCAATAAAGTGATCAATCCTGAAAAAGTTGATTTTTATTGGATTTCCATAATCATATTGATAGCATCCATTTCAATAAAGCTATGGATGTATTCTTATAACAAATATATAGGAAAATTAATAGATTCCAGTATCAGTAGAGCCATAGCAAGTGACAGCTTAAATGACGTCTTATCCACGTCTGCTGTAGTAATAGGTACAATAGTGGGCAACTATGTGGCCTTTCCAGTGGACGGTGTTTTAGGATTATTGATATCAATAATTATCATCTACACTGCATTTACTATAGCAAAGGATTCAGTAGATTTGATACTAGGACCTGCTCCTGACCATCAAACTATAGAAAAGATAAATTCTATAGTATTGGCAGGAGATGGAATCAAGGGATGCCATGATTTAATAGTTCATGATTATGGGCCAGGCCGTATAAGTGCCTCAATCCACGCAGAAGTATCCAGGGACGCAGATATAGTAGAAATTCATAGAGAGATAGATAGAATCGAAAAAAGGATAAAAGAAAATCTAGGCATTGATATAGTAATTCATATGGATCCTATTGAATAATTATTAAATTCTTATGACTAAAACTATTGAAAAAGTAGTTGGAATATGGTTAGATATAGGAAGATGAAAAGATAGATAAGATGATAGGAAGAGGTTTAATTCAACATGAATATACTTAATAGGTTTTGGGGAAATATTTTAAAGGGGCTTGCAAAGTTACTTTCGCTTATATTTGATATAGTAATTGGTATAACTGATGGGATAGTATTTTTTGTAAGGTACATAGGTAGGAGTTTATATGCGATTATTAGTGCGGGGGGATGCTTAATCTTCTTTTTTCTAGGTCCATTTGCTTTTACTTTATTATTTAATCCAGTGTCAATCCAACATTCTTTATGCCAATCATAATA
>CAZXWU010000110.1:0-6168 GCA_964644495.1 uncultured Tissierella sp. | reverse complement strand
CTTACTCAAGTTTTTTAATATATTTACTTCCTTCTCTCACACTTAATTTTGATAAAGTATTGTTTTCAATAAAATTCATTACCCAGTCCTTATTAACCTTAGAATATTCTCTTAGTGCCCACCCTATGGCTTTATCTACAAAGAATTCATCTGTATTGGAATTATATAGAATTGCTTTTCTCAAAAACTCAGTATCAGTATCTTCTTTATATTTCAACTGAAATAAAATGCTAATTCTCTTTAGCCAAATATTATCCGATTTTATCCAATCTAAAATGATATCCTCTTTAATCTCAGGATATTTCATAGCGATATAGCCTACAATGGGATTAATGGCATCCACACTATCCCACCAGGATTTTGTCATAATAAATTCTTCTATCTTTCCTAGATCACTTGGTATAAATAAATCCTTCACTTTATCCATATAGTCTATTGCTAAATATTTAAATTCCCTTTCTTCCTTACCATAACATTTAGATATAAATTCCCAGTCAATTTCTTTATCGCCTTTTTTACTCCTTAGAAATTCTTTTGATAAGGCTGCTCTTTCAGGTTTCTTTAAACCTAAAAAGGGAAATTGGTTTCTCATATATTTAGACATAGGCTCTGCTTGTTCATTATTTATATTTTCATAGAAAACTTCAAATATATCCATTAATTTATCTCCTTTAATGGCTTAACTTATATTTTTCATGGAAATCATTATATTTCTCTTTGTTTAACTTAAAGGTTAAGCCATCATATAATTGACCTCTTACAGTTCTTTGTCCGCTCACTCTATTGCATTCCTCAAAACAATTTGTATTATAGTTTGCACCTGGAAATAATACAACAATTTTTTTATCAACCATACCATTGCACCCCTATTCAAATAATAATATACTACGAAATTTGTGTTTAAATTTACTTAACAAAATAAAGATAAAATTGATTATTATCTAAACTTTATTTCTGCAAGTCTGAGATTTCTTAAACCCCATTAATTTTTGTTCTTTAATTTTAGCAATATGATCCAACGTTACCACTTTTCTCATTTCCCCCCTTCTGTAAAATGTATATACTATTTTATCAGAATATGGGGTATTGGGGTAATTTACATCCTATACCTACCTATCCCTATAATATCCTACATTCCCCCCAATCTTATCCATTAACTTTGTAAACACATATACTTCATCATAAGTATTATAAAGCCCAAAACTAACCCTTACTAATCCAGGTTGGGGAAGACTTTCATTTCTTCTATACTTCTCCATAGTTTCATCACTGATATTCAACAACTTTTGTACATAGGGTTGGGCACAGAAACAGCCACTTCTTACTCCTATACCACCTTCATCATTTAATATTTTGGCCAGTTGTTCATGATGTAGTCCATTAATATTAAAGGATATGATGGATACCTTATTATCCGTATCAAAATCATCATAAATCAATAAATTTGGTATCTCCCTCATAAGATTTAGTGCATATACCGTAAGATTTCTTTCGTGGTCTTCTATCTTTTCCATACCTATGGACATTAGCGTCTTGACGCTTTCTGATAAAGCTATGACACCCATTAGATTAGGTGTTCCCGCTTCTTCCTTCTCTGGTGGATCTGCCCATATGGTATCTTTTATGGATACATACTTTATTGTTCCGCCACCTATATGTTCTGAATAACCTTTTTCAAATGTACTTTTAGGTGCTACTAGTACTCCTGTCCCAAAGGGAGCATACATCTTATGGGCTGAAAAGGCTAAGTAATCTATATGTTCTTCACTCCCTACATCTTTCATATCAAAGGAACTATGGGGAATTAGCTGGGCCCCATCTACTAGTATCTTAGCCCCGTACTGGTGAGCCATTTTAGCGATTTTATGTATAGGATTTGTATATCCAGTAACATTAGATGCTCCAGAAACTGCTACTAATCCTACTCTTCCTCCGTAATATTTAAGCTTATCTTCTAAATCCTCTAAAGATAATCTACCATAGGAATCTACCCTTACATAGTCTGTATTATATCTATATTTCCATGGCAATAAATTGGAATGATGCTCCATATATGTGGATAATACAATCTTATCCTGTAATTCATCCTTTAATCTATAGGATAACTTGTTGATACATTCTGTAGTATTCTTTAGAAAAATTAAAGTATGATGAACATCGTCCCCCTTTACAAAATCTAATACTATATCTCTACCCCTCTCATAATAGTCTGACGATATCTTTGACTTATAGCCTGCCCCCCTATGTACCGAGGAACAATTCGGTGCAAATTCCATAATTTTATTTAGTACAGATTTGAATGGTGGGCTTGTTGCTGCATTATCAAAATTTATATAAGCTACTTCACTACCATTATCTACTCTAGTGCTACTATCCCAACCCGCTATTATATCTTTAAACATATTTTCACCTCTTATTTATTGAGCTCACTAATTTTGGCATAAATAGGATTCCAAGACGAAACAATAAATCTTATCTGCCACTATTACCATTTTATTAACAAATCTATTTTTTGTGATAAGGATAATAATGTATTAACAAGAGTATGTAATTTGTTTACAATTCAGTAACAAAGAGACTTTTCAATTGTATTTGATACTGTTTTGTGATATTGTATAAAATAATTGAGTAAGAAGAGGTGTTGATATGGGCTTGAAGAGAAAATTTTTAATTACTTTTATTGTTTCAAGTATAGTCTTTTCCTTTGTATTTATAAATTTAAATAATAATAATTACTTTGACAAAGAAGATAATCCAGTAGTAGCTATAGATGATGGTGGAGTTTTAGATGATGATCAAATTGAAGAAATCGAGAAAATCAAGCCTAAGAACAAGGATGAAATACTATTTTTACTTCTAGGTTTAGATACATATGATGTTACAAAAGCAAGTAGAGGCAGAACAGACACTATGATACTAACCAGTTTTAACTTCAAAACCGGTGATATAAATATGATGTCTATTCCAAGGGACACCAAGCTACTTGTTGGAGATAAATTAGACCAAATCAATCATGCTCATGCCTATGGTGGTGTTGATTTAACCTTGGCTACCGTAAGAGATTTTCTTAATTTAGATGTAGAGCATTATGTGAAGGTTGATTATAGGGCTGTTGAAGAAATAGTAGATGCTATAGGTGGAGTAGAAATAGATGTTCCTAGAAGGATGAAGTATGATGATACTCATGCAGGCAAAGAGTTTCATGTAGATTTATACCCTGGACCACAGACCCTTGACGGTGATAAATCTATTCAATTCTTAAGGTGGAGAAAAAATAATGATGGGACCCAGTACCCTGATGCTGATGTTGGAAGAGTTAACTCACAGCAGATGTTCATGAAGGAATTAGTCAAACAGACTATATCGCCTAAGAATATTTTTAAAATGGATAAATTAGCTAAGACATATTTTGATTATGTAGAAACAAACATTCCTTTAGATACTGTCTTAAAAGCAACATGGGCTGCCAGAAAAGTAGATACTGAAAATATGATAACAATGACTCTTCCAGGTGGAGGAGATGGGGTAAAATATTATATATATGACAGAGAAGAAGTTGATATTGCTGTAGAAGAGATGTTTGGTGGATTTTTAATAGAAGATACAAAAGTCGGAAGGATTCAATAATCCTTCCGACTTTTTCTATACTGCTAGTTTTTTTAGTCTTCTAATGTCAACTTCGTGTTCTCCAATTATTGCCTTAAATACCTCATGTTCTTCAAAATTAGCTTCCAGTTCAGAATTGACTTCTTGCCTAAATTCAGTCAAATTAGCTGTCTGCTCACTTATAGCCTTTAATTCCTTTTTAATTTCTCTTTGCCCTTCTTCTAGAGCTCTTTGTCCTTCTTCTAAAGTTTTTTGTCCTTCTTCTGAAGATTTTTGCCCTTTTTCTAAAGTTTTTTGCCCTTCTCTTACAGCTTTTAGCTCTTCTAGTACTATTTTTTGGAATTCTTCGTTGGTCATTAGATTCCCCCGTTTCAACGCTCTTTTATATAATTATATCATAAGATTAATCATTTACAATACTACATTTTGTGGGTTATTCTCCATCCAACCATCTACATTACCGAAGGCTATATGTGCTCTTCTTACCATTGCTTCTTCTGTTGCAAATCCTATATGTGGTGTTAAGATTGCATTTTTAGCCTTTAATAAGGAGTAGTCACCTGGTATAGGTGGTTCCATATCGAATACATCTATACCTGCTCCAGCTATCCAACCTTCATTAAGTGCCTTTGCTAGGGCTTCATTATCTATTATTGGTCCTCTAGCAGTATTTACTAATAATGCATCTTTTTTCATTAGCTTTAGTTTGTCTTCATTTATAAGTCCTCTAGTCCCATCTGTCAGTGGTAGGTGAATTGTTACGATATCACTTTGCTTAAGGACTTCATCTAATTCCATATATCTAACACCTTGATTTACAAGTTCCTCATCTTGACTTCTATTATATGCAATGACATTACATCCAAATGCAAGCCCTAGATTGGCTACTTTTTTACCTATAGCTCCCATTCCTACTATACCTAATGTTCTACCGTATAGGTCATTTTGTCTGTATCCAGCCATAGTTCCACCATCTCTAGTAACTTTATCTAGAGGCACAATTTTTCTTAAAAGTGAAATCATTAGTCCATAGGCTAATTCTGCTACAGAATGTGTACTATAGCCTGCTGCATTACTTACTGTAATATCTCTTTCTTTACAAATATCTAAGTCAACATGGTCAAAACCCGTAAAAGCTACTGATATCATTTTAAGATTTTTTGCTGCTTCGATTACTTCCCTTTTTAGTGGTGAGTTAGCTATTATTAGTGCATCAGTATCTTTAACTCTTTCTTTCAACACTTCCATATCCGTTGATTTTTCGTTATAAATAATCAGTTCATGTCCCTTCTCAGTGATAGGCTTTGCAATCTCTCTTAAATCCTCCTCTGATACCCCTAATGGTTCTAAAATTGTAATTTTCAATTGATTACTCTCCTTTCTTATTTAAAACTTTTTTTAAGAATTGTCCTGTATAGGACTCAGCACATTGGATTACTTCTTCTGGAGTCCCTGTGGTGACTACGGTGCCACCTTTGTCTCCTCCTTCAGGTCCTAAGTCTATTATATAGTCTGCTGTTTTTATAACATCTAAGTTATGTTCTATGACTATAATTGTATTTCCATCTCCAACTAGCTCATTTAAAACATTAACCAATTTATGAATATCTGCTGAATGTAGACCTGTAGTAGGTTCGTCTAGTATATAGATAGTCTTGCCTGTTGATCTTTTAGAAAGCTCTGTTGCCAGCTTGACCCTTTGGGCTTCTCCACCTGATAATTCTGTAGATGGTTGGCCAATCTTTATATATCCTAAACCTACATCAAATAATGTTTTTAACCTACGACTTATATTTGGATGGTTCTCGAAGAAGTTAACTCCTTCTTCTACAGTCATATCCAAAACATCAGCTATAGTTTTACCTCTAAATTTAACTTGTAGGGTTTCCCTATTATATCTTTTACCATTACAAACTTCACAAGGAACATATACATCAGGTAAGAAATGCATCTCAACCTTTAGTATACCATCACCTTTACATGCTTCACATCTTCCACCTTTAACGTTGAAAGAGAATCTACCTTTTTTATATCCTCGTAATTTAGATTCATTTGTCAAAGCAAATACATCTCTTATATTGTCGAATACCCCTGTGTAAGTCGCAGGATTTGATCTTGGTGTTCTACCTATTGGGCTTTGGTCTATGGCAATTATCTTGTCTAAATGCTCTACACCTTTGATTTCTTTGTGTTTACCAGGTCTTGTCTTTGCATGGTTTAATTTAGCCTGTAATGACTTATATATTATTTCATTTACTAATGAAGACTTCCCTGAACCTGATACGCCAGTTACTGCAGTAAAAGTTCCAAGTGGGATCCTTACATCGATATTCTTAAGATTATTTTCTGCGGCTCCCTTTACTTCAAGCCATTTTCCATTAGGCTCTCTTCTAGTTTCTGGAATTTCTATTTCTAATTTATGGGATAGATATTGGCCAGTTATGGAATTTGGATTATTCTTTATATCCTCCACACTACCTTCTGCTATAACATATCCACCATGTATCCCTGCTCCTGGACCTATATCCACTATATGATCTGCCATATACATGGTATCTTCAT
>CAZXWU010000109.1:0-6233 GCA_964644495.1 uncultured Tissierella sp. | reverse complement strand
TTAATTGGACCCACTGCAATTGGTAAGACAGCTTTATCCATAGATTTAGCAAAAAAATTAAATGGAGAAATTATATCTGCTGATTCAATGCAGATATATAAGGATATGGATATTGGTACAGCAAAGATTAGACAAGATGAGATGGAGGGGGTAGCTCACTATCTTTTAGATATGGTTTTTCCTGATGAGGAATATACTGTAGCCGATTACCAAAGGGATGCTTCTAGATTGATCTCTGAAATAAACAACAATAATAAATTACCTATGGTTGTTGGTGGTACTGGTCTGTATATTAACTCATTAGTATATGATTTGAATTTTAATGAAGTGGCTCCTAATGAAGAATATAGGCTTGAATTACAAGACTTATCAGATAAGTATGGAGATGGCTATCTTCATGATAAATTAGTAGAAGTCGATTATGAGACTAGCATAAATATAAGTCCAAATGACAAGAAAAGGATTATAAGGGCACTTGAAATATATAAGGTCACAGGCCAAACTATGAGTGAGCGGAATAAAGGTTTTAGAAGAGAAACTGATAAGTACAATTTAGCCATGGTATGTTTAAATATGGATAGAGAAAAACTCTATAATAGAATTAATAAAAGAGTGGATATAATGATTGAGAATGGCCTTGTTGAAGAGGTCAAAAATATCCTAGATAAAGGCTATAATAAGGATTTGATCTCCCTAAAAGGTATAGGTTATAAAGAAATCATTATGTATCTTGAAGGTAATATAAGTCTTGATGAGGCTATAGATAAAATCAAACAAGGAAGTAGGAATTACGCTAAGAGACAATTAACATGGTTTAGGAGAGACCAAAGAATTAAATGGTTTAATATTGATGAATTTCATAGCTTTGATGAATTAAGTGCCTCTATCTATGACTATGTTTTAGATAGAATGAATAATTTTAAGATAGTGTAAAGTAGTCTATGAAAATACAGAGTCAAAGAAATTAGGCTCAAATGTACCTAAAAGGTTGTAAAATATATTTTAACTTGGATCGCCGCCACCCTTGACAGCATGCCAAAACAATGCTGCGTAATATTTACCGACGGCGAAAAAATTCAAGAACAGACAATTTTAATAAGGAGGACTGTTAATGAAACAAAATATTAATCTACAAGATCTGTTTCTCAACAAAGCAAGAAAAGAAAATACTAGTATAACTATATTTTTAGTAAATGGATATCAAATTAAAGGTGTTGTCAAAGGCTTTGATAATTATACTCTTGTATTAGACAGTGAAGGTAAGCAACAACTTATCTATAAACATGCAATTTCAACTATAGTCCCAAGTCAAACTATAGAGTTAAAGTAATAATAATAGACATAAGGAAGGTAAGTATTATTAATGGAAGACTATACAATAAATTTATTATGTAAACAATATGAATTAAAAGAAAAAGTCATTAATTATGTAAATGATAAGGAAGCTTTAATTATTGATAAAAAAGTAGAAATAGAGAAAATTAGAGAATATAATCAATATAAAGTCATAAGTGCAATGCAAAAATCCCGACTTTCTTCAACCGATTTTAACTGGACTACTGGCTATGGATATGGGGATGTTGGTAGAGACAAGGTGGAGGAGATATATTCTAGTATCTTTAATACTGAAGATGCTCTTGTTAGACCAACTATTGTTTCAGGCACCCATGCTTTGTCATTGACCTTATCAGGTATACTAAGGCCAGGAGACGAACTTGTCTATATAACTGGTTCACCTTATGATACATTGCGACAGGTTATAGGATCTGAGGGTGATCTGGATGGAACTTTAATTGATTATGGTATAAAATATCAAGAGGTAAATTTAATTGGAAACCAAATAGATATAGAAAATGTACTTAAAAGGATAAATGCATCTACAAGAATGGTAGCTATTCAAAGATCAACAGGCTATAGTGATAGAAGGGCTTTGACTATTGAAGAAATTGAAGAAGCTATCAAAGCTATCAAGGATTTTAATAAAGACATAATTATCATGATTGACAACTGCTATGGTGAGTTTTTAGATTATAGGGAGCCAACTGATGTAGGAGCAGATGTTATGGCGGGTTCACTAATAAAGAATCCAGGTGGGGGTCTTGCCTTATCTGGAGGTTATATAGTGGGTAGAAGGGACTTAGTTGAGAAAATTGCCAACAGAAGTACTGCTCCAGGTCTAGGAAAGGATGCAGGGCTAACCTTTGGGACTACTAGAACTACTTTACAGGGTTTATTCTTGGCGCCACACATTGTTTCTGAAGCTGTAAAAGGTGCTTTGCTTGTTGCAGCTGTATATAAAAGTCTTGGCTTCAAGATAGTTCCTGAACTAGATGATAAAAGAAGTGATATAATTCAAGGTGTTGAGTTACTGACCAAGGAAAGGGTGTCTGAATTCTGTAAAGGCATCCAAGCAGCTTCTGCAGTGGACTCTTTTGTAACACCTGAGGCATGGGAAATGCCTGGTTATGAAGATAAGGTAATAATGGCAGCGGGTGGCTTTATAGAAGGGTCATCTATTGAATTAAGTGCAGATGGGCCAATGAGAGAACCTTATTATGCATATTATCAAGGTGGTTTGACTTATGACCATTGCAAACTAGGGGTTTATAAATCACTAAACAATCTATATGAGAAGAATCTAGTTAATCTTTAAATAGAATTTAAAAAGCTATGAATATGTAAGTTCTTACATTTCATAGCTTAATTATTGTGCTCTAAACATATGTTAAATCTTTCTAAATAAACCTATAACCTTGCCTAAAATAGTTATATCTCTTGTATAAATAGCTTCCATAAATTGATTCTCAGGCTGTAGTCTTACACAATCTTTCTCTTTGTAAAATCTCTTGACAGTGGCTTCGTCTTCTAATAGGGCAACAATAATATCACCATTATTAGCTACTTTTTGTTCTTCAACCAAGACCAAATCCCCGTCTAATATTCCTGCGTCTATCATACTTTCACCTTTAACTCTTAAAAAGAAAACATCATGTCCTTCTACAAATTCGACAGCAACAGGGAAGGTATCTTCAATATTCTCTACAGCCAGTATAGGTAGTCCAGCTGTTACTTGACCCACAATTGGTATATCTACAGTCTTTTTCCTGGCTAATAAAAAGTCTCCTTCTTTATCCAAGATCTCTATAGCTCTTGGTTTAGTAGGGTCTTTTCTAATATATCCTTTAGATTCAAGCTTTTCAAGATGAGCATGTACAGTTGAAGTGGATTTTAGATTGACTCCTTTGCATATTTCACGTACAGCAGGGGGATAACCTTGTCGTTGTATATCACTTTTTATAAAAAGTAATATTTCAATCTGTTTTTGTGATAAATCTTCATACATATTCGACACCTCCTTATATCTCTTGGTCATAACTAAAATTATTATAACATAAGGGAATATATTAATCAAACAAAGGTTCTTATTTTTGCAAAATCTATTGACTTTTTACGAACGTTTGTTTATAATGTACTTAAGAACAGTTGTTCAGAAAGAACGTGCGAGGTGGAAATATGAAAAAGTATAAAATTATAAACAAACAGAGGTTTTATTTATTTATATCATCATTATTTGTAATTTTATTTTTAATAGTATCAATTATCTATTCTACTAATGCTCATAGTGTAGTGCTAAGAGAGGATTATGATGAAATTAAAATTTTCGAAGGGGATACCTTATGGAAGATAGCCAAAAGGTATATGCCAGATAAGTATGATACCAGATACTTAGTATATAAGCTTAAGGAATTTAATGACCTGGAATCTGCCTATATATATCCTGGGGATACTATCAAGGTCCCAATAATCAATGAATAGATTTTAAACATATGCTAGGAAGTTGGTATAGGCTAGCTTTAACGGGTAAAGTACATTTTAAAAAAATGTACTTTATTCTTATTTAAACTTTATTTGTAGGAGGTAAGTAAGAATAATTATGAAGAACAGAACATATATAGCATTTGATTTGAAGTCCTTTTATGCATCGGTGGAGTGTATGGAAAGGGGGCTTGACCCACTTACTACCAACCTAGTTGTAGCTGATGCAAGTCGCACTGAAAAAACTATATGTCTTGCTGTTTCTCCTTCGCTAAAGGCCTACGGTATTTCCGGTAGAGCGAGACTGTTTGAAGTGGTACAGAAAGTCAAGGAAGTAAACGCAAAACGGTTAAGCAAAGCACCAGGGGGAACTTTTTCAGGTGCTTCATACAACGATATCGAATTGAAATCCTCGCCTGGTATTGCCTTGGATTATATTGCCGCTCCGCCTAGAATGGCATATTATATAAAGTATAGCACTCAAATTTATAATATCTACTTAAAGTATATTGCACCTGAAGATATTCATGTTTACTCTATTGACGAGGTATTCATCGATGCTAGCAATTATCTGAATACCTACAATCTTTCAGCACATGAACTTGCTACAAAAATGATTCTAGATGTTCTTGAAACTACTGGTGTTACAGCAACAGCAGGAATTGGTACAAATTTGTATCTCTGCAAAGTGGCTATGGATATTGGGGCTAAGCACATTCCTGCCAATGAAAAAGGTGTGAAGATTGCTTATTTGGACGAAATGAGCTATCGTCACTTGTTATGGTCACATCGTCCTCTTACAGATTTTTGGCGTGTTGGGAAAGGATATGCTACAAGACTAGAAAAACAAGGTCTTTATACAATGGGAGATATTGCAAGATGCTCTATTGGTAAAACTAAGGACTACTATAATGAGGATTTGCTATACAAAATGTTTGGCATCAATGCTGAGTTGTTGATTGACCATGCTTGGGGTTGGGAACCGTGTACTATTGCTGATATAAAGGCATATAAACCAATGGCAAACAGTATTGGATCGGGCCAGGTCTTGCATAGGGCCTATAGCTTTGATAAAGCTAAACTAATTGCACGAGAAATGACTGATTTGCTGGTGCTTGACTTAGTGGAGAAAAGGCTTGTAACAGATCAGATGGTTTTGATGGTTGGATATGATATTGAGAATCTCACAAAGCCTGAGACAAAGAAATCATATAATGGACCGATTACCACTGACCACTACGGACGTTCGGTTCCAAAGTCAGCTAGAGGCACAATAAATCTTGACAGGCAGACTTCCTCTACAAAGTTGATTATGGATGCTGTCACAGAATTGTATGACCGCATTGTTGATAAAGATCTATTGATTAGGAGAGTTAACATTACTGCTAATCATGTAGTTGATAGATCAACGGTTCAAGAAAGAGATAACTTTGAGCAGCTGAATCTCTTTACTGATTATGGAGATATGAAAAAGAAAAAAGAGGAAGAGGAAGCTGAATTTGAACGTGAGAAAAAAATGCAAAGAACAATATTAGAGATAAAAAATAAATACGGGAAAAATGCCATTATAAAGGGCATGAATCTGGAAGAAGGCGCTACAACATTAGAACGGAATAGGCAGATAGGAGGGCACAAGGCATGACTGAAAAATACGATGACATCATAAATCTACCACACCATGTATCTAAGACACGTTCTAGTATGCCAGCCATCAAGCGAGCAGCTCAATTTGCTCCTTTTGCTGCACTGACTGGTCATGATGCCGCCGTAAAGGAAACTGCAAGACTGACTGATAAGAGAGTAGAACTAGATGAGTATATGAAAGACGCTTTGAACCATAGGTTGAAAATAATAGAGGAAAGGCTTGAAGATAAGCATGAATTTGCAATTACCTACTTTCAACCTGATGCAAAGAAAAATGGAGGGGCCTATGTCACTGCTATGGGGACAGTAAAAAAAATAGACCAATATAAAGGGCTTGTCCTTATGACTGATGGTATAGTGATTCCCATTGATGAAATAATGATCATAGATGGACAGATATTCGAAAGAATGAAGTTTCATTTATCTGATGAGTAAATAATTTTGATGATTAAATGATATTGAATATATATGTCAAATTTTCCATCTTATTTATTTTCTATGAGAATGTATATCAAATTTTCCAACTGACTTACTTCTATAATTGGGGGAATTCCTCAGATGGGGACATTCCTCAGAAAGCACGATCGACATGCAGAGGTGTGTCCCCATATAAAGCGCGACCGACATGCAGAGGTGTGTCCCCATTCCTTAAAGAAGTCAAAAATAATGTACTTTATAATAAAATCCTACAGGATTGATGTTTGCAGGATTATATCGATAAAGTACATTTTTCATATAATGAACGTTATTTTTGTTCTGGCTTTAGTCATTCA
>CAZXWU010000108.1:0-6267 GCA_964644495.1 uncultured Tissierella sp. | reverse complement strand
TAGCACTTATAAGATTGATATGACCCTTTAGTGTTAAGGTGAAGTCCTTCTTTTCTTCATCGCTTAATTGTCCGACTGCTATAGTCCTAGTAACATCTGTAGTCCCATCTAGATATTGTCCACCTGAGTCTACTAGGTAGAAGCCCTTCTCTTCTAGTACAGAGTAAGAATCCTCACTAGCTGAATAATGGGCCATAGCTGCATTTGGTCCATAGGCTGAGATTGTAGAGAAGCTTGGCTCTATGAACAAATCCTGGTCTTTTCTAAAGTCCAACAATTTGTCAGCAACTGACAGTTCGTTCATTTCAATTCTTCCTATATTAGTATCCAACCAATATAAGAATTTTGTTAAAGCTACTCCATCTTTAATATAGGCATTTCTTTGATTTCCTATTTCAGTATCATTCTTATTCCCTTTTAAAATCGTAGTGTAGTTTAACTCATCTATTACATTGCATGTATTTGGAATGGCATTAAATAGCCATCTATTGATCTTATCTTTTTCTAGGATAACTGTAGCATCCTCTTCTATATGGTCTACATACATAACTATATCTTCATATGGTAAAACCTGGACCCCATTGTCATATAGGAAGTCTTCTACTTGTCTATTTATCTTCTCTCTATCTACAAAAATATAGGCTTTATCCATTGAAATTAGTGCGTAGGAGATAACTATTGGATTGCCCTTTACATCCTTACCCCTTATATTGTATAACCATGCTATATCATCTAGGCTTCCTATTAGGAAGTAATCTGCTCCTTTTTCCCTCATATTAGCTCTTACTTTTTTTATCTTGTCACTGGCTGATATTCCAGTATATTTTAATTCATGTAAAAAAGCTTCTTCTTTAGGTAATTGAGGTCTGTCATCCCAAATCTCTCCAACTAGATCGTGTTTGTCATCAAATTTTACCCCAATACCTTCAAAATCTTTTTCTAGTTTCTCAGCCATGGTCTCGGAAAAGACCTTTCCATCATAGCCAATTGTTTCTCCGTTTTTTAGATTGTCTTTAAGCCACTTAGTATAAGTAGGAACACCTGGGACACCCATCTTAAAGAGCTTATATTCTGAACCTTCTAATTGATTTTCAGCTTGGATGAAGTATCTGCCATCAGCCCATAGATTAGCATCTTTTTCTGTAATCACCACACTCCCTGCGGAACCAGTAAATCCTGATATCCAGGACCTTCCCTTATAATAATCCGCTACATATTCAGATTGATGGGGATCTGAGGTTGGTATTATATATGCTGTAATTCCTTTGGATTTCATTAATTCTCTAAGTTTATTTATTCTTTCATTAATAGTCAAATAAATCCCTCCATTTCTCTCTTCTGAGTAAATTATACTATATTGGGTTGACTAATACTAATATAATCGATTTAAAGCTACAATTAAATATGTAAAAAATAACTTGTCATCCTGCTGTGTGCCAAACAGTAAGATGACAAGCTTAAAAACAATATTATCTACTTTCGATAAAGGGTTTTCAATATTTATTTCAGTTGCTTTCAGTTATTTACTTAATTTGTCATAAAATTAGGCATAAACCTTGATTATCTCTAGTACTAATTTAGCAGTGTCTTCTAGGTCTTTGATATAAATATGTTCATCCAAGGTATGGACTAGTCTCATCCCCACAGCTAAATTTACTGCAGTAATTCCATTATCATTAAGAATATTAGTGTCACTTCCTCCACCAGATGTCATTGTATCTGCTACTAAACCTATATTTTTGCTGGCTTCTTTTACTTTTTGGACAATTTCAGCATCTTCATCTACCTTGAATGCTCCATATGCATTGTCTACATCCATTTCAACTTTACCGCCAAATTTCTTAGCAGCATCTTCGCAGCACTTTACCATGTGGTCTGTTTGTACTTTTAGCTTCTCATCGCTTAAACTTCTTGCTTCCCCATGGAAGTTTACCTCTTTTGTGACTATATTAGTAGCTTCCCCACCAGATATGTGCCCAATATTTGCAGTTGTATTCTCATCAATTCTTAGTAGCTTCATATTGCTAATAGCTTCAGCTGCTATTTGAATAGCACTTATACCATGTTCTGGTGCTACCCCTGCATGAGCTTCTTTTCCAATAAATTTAGCATTTATCTTGTTTTGTGCTGGCCCTTGAACAACTATATATCCTGGGTCCCCACCACTGTCTAGGACAAATCCTTTTTTGGCATTTAATTTATCATACTCTAAATTCTTTGCCCCGAAAAGCCCACCTTCTTCAAATATACTAAATACTATTTCTATATCCCCATGGGGTATATCTTTTTCAACAATGGTTTCTATGGATTCCATTATTGCAGCTATACCAGCTTTATCGTCTCCACCTAGAATAGTAGTACCATCACTATAGATAACTCCATCTTTAATTACTGGTTTAATTCCTATACTAGGTGATACGGTATCCATATGGGCACTAAAAAGAATAGTTTCTCCATCTGTATTACCCTTAAGTCTTGCAATTACATTACCTGAATCACTAGCAACCTTTTCTCCTGCATTATCCATATAGACATCTAATCCAATCTCTCTTAGTTCATTCATCAAATAGTCTGCGAACTTCCTCTCTTGCTTAGTAGGGCTATCGATTTGAACATAAGCCAAAAATCTCTCTAATAATCTTTTTTCATTAATCATACTGCCATCCTCCTATCTTTATAAAAAAGGCTTCAAAAACATTTTAAGCTAGCCTTTTTTGAAACTCATGAACGGAAAGTTTAATAATTCATTAAAAGTAAAAAGTAAAACTTTCCTATTCCTTATAAAAATATGAGGCTATAATAGCCTCATATTAAAGTTGATTATATTATACAATTTATTTTCTATTTACACAAATAATGGTGCACCTGGTCCAACAGGCCAATTCTATAGGCAATTTGAGTCAACTCATTTATATTTATTACAGGATTATTAAATCTTTTTATGTCATCAGCATCAGCTACAAGTACTGTACCTAATGGTGCAAAGCTTGTAAAATTCCTAGTAGCAGAATTAAATATATATCTTATATAAATAACTGTATATCTGATTTCAATGCATCATTAAGATAGTCCTCTGCTGTCACTATCTCAACCTCTTCTAATAATTCATCACCACTAAATCCCATTACTTGGCAAGATAACTTGCAAGCTTTCATAACTACTCCCTTATTCAAGGCCCCTTTCATAAAAGCGTCTATAGGTGGAGTATCGCTATCATCCATCATCTCTACTAACATCTTCTTACCTATACCCGCGAAATTCATCTTGGATAAAGGCAAGTCCTCTATTCCTCTAGGAGTCATATTTGCAAACATCTTCTCCCATAAGGTCTTATCTTCATCAGAAAGTTTATCAGGATCTCTAACCAACATAAGACCCCAAAATGCAAAAAACATATTGACTTCCATATCCATTTCCCTTGCTGTATTAGCTAATACAAGAGCAGCCAAGGCTTTATCAAAATCACCACTAAACATGAGTAAACTCAACTTTTTGTCCATAGAAAAACCTCCTTGATACTAGGATTAGTAAAAAGGAGGATTTATATACAAAGTTATTTGAGTTATTCAGGAGATTCTTGTGTTAAAATATACTTAATGAAAACTATGGATTCAATAGAGCAATGACCTCGCATGATTATCATAATAATATGCTCTCCTTAAGATAAAAGACGAGCATATTCGTTCGTTTTTCTAAGTCCACTTAAACCAGAATGTAACGCCATCCTCTGTATTCTCAGCACCATAGGAAAACTTGTGTAGGTCAAGAATTGTTCGTGAAATAGATAGTCCCAAACCAGTGCCTTTTGTATTGCTACGCTCTTGATTAGCTTTTTTATAAGGAAGCCATATCTCCTTAATTATCTCTTCTGCTATATGACTACCACTATTATAGATTTCGAATTTATCATTAGATATTTTTATGCTAATCCTACCATTCTCTGGAGTATGATCAATAGCATTAATAATAAAATTATCTATAAGCCTATCTATTAAAGAGCTGTCAGCTTTTATAAGAGCATCACCTTCTAGGGAAAGTGATATATGATTATCATTGCAAATTTGCTTATAACGATTAATAATCTTATTAGATAAATCCCCAAGAGATATTTCTTCAAGTCTCAAGTCAAAGGAATCCGATTCTAATCTACTCATCTCAAGCATCTGTCCTATAACCTCATCCATTCTAGCCACATTACTATTGATATTACTAGCATAATGCTCTCTTTTTTCAGTATGAATATCCTCTTGTAAATTCTGGGCATATCCTGAAATAATACTCAAAGGTGTCTTTAAATCATGAGCAAGAGCATCGGTCATTTCTTTTCTTTGTCTTTCTAGTTCTCTTCCCTTCAAATAAGTTTTATAGGTCTGTTTAGATAGTATATACGCTGCAGCGGAAAATATTAATAAGCAGGAGATCCAGACATATAAAAGTGTGGAAGAGATTCGTTCTCCAATGTTTATTTCAAAAGCAACAGGTGTCCAAAATGGACTATATAATGTCCCATCACTGCTTACATTTGTAGTAGACTCATAGGCTACTACCATGTAGTAATGGTAAGTTAATCCATTATCCCACTCATTAAAAATAAATGATCCAGAAAAGTCCTCTGTGAATCTTTTAAGATTCGACACATCAAGCACCATCTCACGAAGTTTCTCTTGTGCCTCATTATTGGGATTGTTGTATTCTGGAACAATACTGCCAAATTTATAATATGGTAAGTCTTCTGTATTTTTATAGTCCGTACTATAGATAGGATCATGTCTACGACTTCCACCACTTGATATTACATCTCCCTTATCGTTAAAAGTAGAGGCTAGCATGGGGGTAATATATATATTTTCTGGAATAATCATTTCCTGGTCCAGCCATAGTCCATACATATCTAATTGGTATCCAATTAGGTCACCTGGCTTTTCAGCCTTATATTCTGCATATAGATAGTCCTCGAGCTCTTTTATTTCTTCTTCATTGAACCAATCTCTAGGATTTAATAATCCATGCCTTGTGGTGTGTGAACTCCCATCACTTTCACTATAAACACATTTCCAGTAATCATTTGAATTATATATAAGTTCATAATCACTTGTATATACTGCAAATTCGTGATTTTCTAGCATGAAAATGTTAAGTGATTTATTAACAAATCCCCTTTTAACTTCAGCTATATCGGTGATTTGCTTATTATCATCTATATTATCCTTTAAAATTTCTACTAGTCTATTGCTAAATTGTGCAGAATATCCACCCAGTTCCCTATAAACCACCTGCTTCTCCTGGGATACAAGAAATACAGAAAAAGCGATCATCAATATTAAGTAAACAGCTAGAAAAACACCAAATATTCGCCCATAGGTAGATTTCTTTATCCTACTATTATCCATTTCTACACCTCCATTTTATAGCCTTTTTTAAATACAGTTTTTATCTGGCTAGCTGCAGTACCCAAGGCCTTACGAAGTTTTCTTACATGATTATCTACTACTCTTTCATTTCCATCAAAATCATAGCCCCAAATTCTAACCAGCAAACTATCCCGACTTACAACTTTGCCATTGTTTTCTATAAGTATTTTTAAAATAGCAAATTCTATTGGTGCCAGGTCTATCTCCTTATCATCAACATATGTTATATATCTATATGGATCTAGTTTAACCCTTCCTGCAGTCATTATCTCCTTTCCTACCATGCCCTTGGAACGCTTCAAGAGGGCTATGGATTTTGCATAGAGTTCCGCCAAGGAAAAGGGCTTGGTTACATAATCGTCACATCCAAGATTGTATCCGTGTAATATATCTCTTTCATCTTGCTTAGCTGTAAGAAATATTATTGGAACATCACTGGTTTTTCTTAATTCTCTACAAATTGTAAATCCGTCTACATCTGGAAGCATAATGTCTAATAGTACTAAATCATATTCATAGCCAACGACCTTTAACTGACCTTCCATTCCTGTATCAGCTGTATCTATAGTTAAATCCCCATTACTTTTTTCTGTAAAATAATCAATTATAATTTCTCTAATCTCCGAATTATCCTCAACTAAAAGAAGTTTAAACACCATATTCCCCACCTCCAAGTATATGGTAGCACACAAATGTATCTTTTTTATATCCTTTTGGGAATATTTGCTGATTTCTTCCACAAAAAAACCTACCTCCCACTACGATTAGTGGAAAGCAGGTAATTACAGGTTAATTTCAACTTATGCTTTACAAATATCCATTTCCCATTATATCTTGCCATAACAACTGCAAATTT
>CAZXWU010000107.1:0-6276 GCA_964644495.1 uncultured Tissierella sp. | reverse complement strand
ACCATTTTTAAATATATTAGATAGTTTCAATGTTTCCACCTCCACTTATTTTTATTGTGAAATTAAGTTGTTATATGCTTCTATAGCACCGTTTACTCCGTATAAAACTCCATCAACAGAAACAGTAGCTCCTGAAACCATTTGAACTTCATTGTCTGCTGAAGGTGCCCCTACTCCTGTAAGTGGACCAGCTGCAGATTTACCAACGAAGGTGTCTGTAAAGTCAGCTTCTTCTATCTTTGTACCTAGACCTGGTGTTTCACTATTTGAACCAACTCTGATTCCTGTTAATGTTCCATCCATATCTATACCAGTCATTACAGGTATATCTCCACCATACCCACCGGATACTGTTTTAAATATATAACCTAATACTTGACCATCTGCATTTGCTTCTATGATTTCTTGAACAAATCTATTATCTTCCATAATAGTATCTAATAGACCTTGTTCTACTGGTGTGAACTCATTAGCATCTGCAAATAATTCATTAAATAGTTTTGCTTCTTTTTCCTCTTCTGTCTCTTCTATAATTTCAACATCAGAGAAATATCTTAAATATGCATCATTTGCATCGTTTACCCCTGTAACAACACCATTTACGGATATTGTTGCACCAGATATCATAATTACTTCATTATCTGCTGAAGGTGAATCAACTGCAACAAAATTATCTTCTGTAGTCTTACCAACAAATGAGTCTGTAAAGTCAGGTTCTTCTACTTTTGTACCTAGACCTGGAGTTTCATCATTGGACCCAACTCTAATTCCTGTAAGTGAACCATCAAGGCTTATACCAGTCATTACAGGTATATCTCCACCGTAACCGCCTGATGATGTTTTGAATACATATCCTATTAGATTACCAGCTGAATTTGCTTCAAATACATCAGATACGAAATTGTTTGAACCTGTAATTTCGTCTAACAAGCTTTGCTCAATTGGTGTGAATTCATCAGCATCAGCAAATAATTCGCTAAGGAATCTAGCTTCTCTTTCTTCTTCTGTTTCCTCTATTATTGGTTCTACTTCAATGTCAGTAAAATATCTAAGGTAAGCATCATTTGCATCATTAACTCCTGCAAGAACAGCAAAGGATGAAATTGTTGCACCTGATATTGTTTGAACCTCATTATCAGCTGAAGGTGACTCCACAGCTACCAATCTTTCAGTAGTAGTTTTACCTGCATAGGAGTCTGTAAATCTCGGCTCTTCTATTACATCACCAAGATTTGGCGTTTCATCATGGGTACCTATTCTGATACCTGCTATTGAATTATCAGTACTTATACCTACTATAGTATTAACTGGTCCACCATATCCCCCAGCTGATACTTGGAATACATAACCGATAGTTGCGCCATCTGATTTTTTTGCTTCTAATACTCCATTAACATTAGAATTTGTTGATTGTATCTCCTCTAATGAATCAGCATCTATTTCTACGAAATCATCTGCATCAGGAAACAATTCTAGAAATGCTCCAAAAGCTTCTTCTCTTTCCCTTCCTGCAATTACTGGACCAGTGATTTCGTTTGTAAATGCTAATATTCCAGCAGCTACTGCTGTAATAATTAATAATGTTACACCTAATTTTATAGTCTCTTTCATTTATTTTACCTCCCCAAACACTTTTGGTCTTGTATACCTCTCAATAATTGGGGTCATTATGTTCATAAGTAGTATTGAATAGGATACCCCTTCTGGCATGCCACCTTTTACTCTAATTAACGCTGTCAAAATACCACATCCAATAGCGAATATGATTTTCCCTTTTGGTGTTATAGGTGATGTTGAATAGTCTGTTGCCATAAAGAAGGCTCCTAATATTAATCCCCCGCCTAAAATATGATAGATCATTAAGTCAGCGTTTACTCCTAATAATAATAACATTGCAGCTGTTGTTCCAATATAAAACACTGGAATCTTCCAGTCTATAACCTTTCTAATCAATAAGTAGGCTCCGCCTATTAATAGTAATAGTGCAGAAGTTTCACCTAAACTACCTCCAATATTTCCAATGAACATATCTGCTACTGAAGGTAAAGCTTCTACCCCACTGCCACCTTTGATCAAAGCTAATGGTGTTGCACCTGATATCCCATCCGGTCCAGTATAAGTAGCCATTATTGATGGCCATGAAGCCACCAAGGCTGCCCTAGCTGCAAGTGCAGGGTTCATAAAGTTTGAACCTATACCACCAAAGAATTCTTTAACAATTATGATTGCAAAGAATGAACCAAATGCTGCAAGCCACCATGGGGCATTTGCTGGTAGATTAAAGGCTATTAAAACACCTGTAACTACAGCACTTAAATCACCTACTAATATGTCCCTCTTAAATAATTTCTGAATAAGCACTTCTGCTACTACAGCTGAAGCAACTGAAACTAAAATAAGAATTAGTGCAGATATTCCAAAGAAATATACACTGCCAATCGCCGCTGGCGTCATTGCTATGATAACATCTAACATAAGTTTTCTAGTAGAATCATTAGATCTTATATGAGGCGCCAGAGACATGGTTAAGGCTTTATCTAAAACTACTTTATCCTTATTTTCCATTCTATTTCCTCCTAACAATTATGATTTTTTCCTACTTGCAGTTATTTCTCTCTTTGCATGAGCAATAGACTCTGTTAATGGTCTCTTTGCCGGACAAATATAAGAACAAGAACCACATTCAATACAATCAAGAGCATTGAATTTTTCTGCCTCTTCATATCTATCTTTTAATGAATAAGCACTAATAGTAATTGGCTCTAAGAAGGCAGGGCATACTTCTACACATTTACCACATCTAATACATGGGGTTGTTTTGTAAGGAGCTGCCTCTTCTTCTGTTAGTACTATAACTCCTGTAACACCCTTTGTAATTGGTGCATCTAGTGTAAATTGTGTATAGCCAGTCATTGGTCCACCTGCTATTATTTTTCCAGGCGTTCCATTAAAGCCACCACATTGTGATATTAAGTCACCTATACTAGTCCCAATTTTTACCATTAGGTTCTTAGGCTCTTTAACTCCATTACCAGTAATAGTCACTAGTCTTTCGTAGAGAGGTTTGCCTTCTAATATGGCGTCTGCAAGTGCTGCAGATGTACATACGTTAGTTACAAATGATTGAACATCTTTTGTACGTCCACCTTGAGGAACCACTCTCCCGGTTACAGCATTCACTAACCTGTAAGAATCACCTTGTGGGAATTTGGTTTTTAAACTAGCAACCTGAACATTGTCCTTACCACTTAAGCTTTCTCTTAAGGAAGAAATTGCATCATTTTTGTTGTCTTCTACCGCTATGTAACCATTGTTTAAACTTAGATATTTCATAATAACTTCTAAGCCAAAGATAACCTTTTCTGGATATTCTAACATCATTCTATGGTCTGAAGTTAGGTAAGGCTCGCACTCAGCACCATTTAATATGGCTGTGTCTACACCAGCTTCTAGAGAAATAGTTAATTTTGTGTGTAGTGGGTATGATGCTCCACCTAGGCCGGATATTCCTGCATCTCTTACGATGTCTAGAATTTCATCACCTGTCAAATCATCCAAATTGCCTTTAGGTTGAACAGATTCGTCAAGCTCATTTAAGCCATCAGATTCAATAACAACACATTCAACCCTATATCCATCTGGAGTATATAGTGTCTCGAATCCTTTTACTTCTCCTGAAACACTGGAATGAACTGGTACAGTTACTGATGCCTCTGAATCACCTATCTTTTGGCCAACTTTTACTGTATCACCTTTTTTTACTAAAGCTTTACAAGGGGCCCCTACATGTTGATGTAAAGGAATCTTTACTATACTAGGTTCTACTGCTTTTTCGATGCTTTTATCTTTAGTAAAATCCTTTTGATCTTTAACATGAACTCCACCTTTAAAAGTGAGATTTTCAAGTCTCATTCTTATTCCACCTCTTTATAATATTATAGTAAAAATATATTTAAAGCTCATAAACTTATTGAGCTTGATGCCAAACTATATTATAACACTTATTGTTAAAAAAGTACATAAGTTAGAATGTAATAGATAAAAATTTAACTATTATATTTCCAACTATTATATATTATAAACTAATGAGTTAACATTTCAAGTTTAAATCCGTATAATAGATGCTAATATAAAAAAGGCTTTTAAAGAAGCATTGAAGGTAGCCTTTTTTGAAACTCATTGACGGAAAGTTCAATAATTCATAAAACTAAAAAGTAGAACCTTCCTATTCGTTATAAAAAAATAGATTGAAAAAGATGGGTCTTTTTCAATCTATTTTTTTCTAGTGGTACGAGAGAAGGGACTCGAACCCTCATGCTTTAAGGCATACGCCCCTCAAGCGTACGTGTCTACCAATTCCACCACTCTCGCTTATGCTACTTTGCATGACTTCTATGGAATAATCTTATCACAGTGTTCTTGCCATCACAAGATAGTGGGTCTACCAATTCCGCCAACCCCGCATAATTATAATATATATTAAACACACTACTATTATAAACCATAATCATACTTTTACAAGTCCAAATATTTCATCTTGCTTGTCTTGCAACTTGTTTACTTGCAAAATATTTAATAATATAGCCAATAAGAAGATGATTCATTTCCTATATCATACTGAATATAGTCTAGGAATCCTGTTGTTTCAATATGTTCAAGATCCTTCACTATGGTCAAACTCCCTATTCAACCACATAGCAATTTTCAATACCTTTATATAAATTGAAAAATGTTGGATTCAGATCTCCATGTATCTTTGTATCTACTAAGAGTCCTTTGTTTGTAAAATAAAGGCTTACATATGGGAGATCTTCTATTATCTTTTCCTGAAGATGTTCATAAACACCCTGTTTATCTTCTCTAGATTTATCTAGTAAAGTATCTAGCAAGAGCTGATCCATGACTTCATCATTGTAGTTAATAAAATTGGTCTCGCTGCTAATCATACTACTATGGTACATTGGATATAGATTTGCTATTAGGGATGATTGCCATCCCATCAATACAATATCATAGTCGCCCCTATTTACTCTAGTAGTAAATTGTTCCCAAATAAGGTCTTCCTCGCCATCTTCATACTCCTTTATATCTTGAGTATCAAAGTCTAATATGATCTCTATTCCTATATCAGCTAGGTAGTCCTTGATCAGTTGGCTGGCATACCTCCTGGATGGATTGTTTGGATTGGTGATCAGTCTTAGGCTTAGTTTGTTTCCATCTTGGTCTTCTAATATATTATCATCATCCATATGCCTATATCCTGCATTGTTTAAAATTTCTATAGCTTTATCCTTATTGTATCCATACATATTGATACCAGGGGCTAGTAAATAGGAATTAGGATGAAGAGGTAGGTCTACCTGGCTTGCATGTCCCAAATAATTCTTATGGATTATATCCTGACGATTAATACCATAGGCAATAGCCTTTCTAATTGCTTGGCCATTTTTCCCTAGCATGGCTTCATTATTGAAGTTAAACCCTAGGAATTCATAATTCGGTGAAACATACTCCAAAACTTCTATTCTATTATTATTCTTATATTTGTCCCAATCAACTCCCATAGTTGATGAAAAGCTAATTTGACCTGTTTCAAATGATGTAAGTATCAATTCTTCATCATCCAGAACCTTTCCTATGATCTCATCTATATAAGGTCTACCATTCCAATAGTTTTCATTTTTTACCAAATTTACTTGCTTTTGTTTCTCATAAGATACAAATCTAAATGGCCCTGTACCTACTGGCCTATAGTCATCTCCTATCAAAGCATTTATTATAGTATTTATATTACTTCCATCTTGCTGGAATACATGCTTTGGTATGATTGGAAAAGTTAATACTTCTAGATTATTTAAATATACTTTATCAAAAGTGATTTCGATTATCTTTTCATCAACTATGGATGTGGAAATTATGCTATTTAAATTGACTATATCACCTATACCTAGATTGTCAGCTATAACATTTCCATATGTACTGTCCCTATTTGCATACTTTATTACATCTATTGTAAAGGCGACATCTTCACTTGTAAGCAGAGTTCCATCATGCCAGCTTATCTTGTCTTTAAGCTCTATCGATACGGTCCTTCCTTGATTAAATACAAAATAATCCTCTGCCAATTTAGGTGCTAAACTTAAATCGGCATCAAATTCAAATAGACCTTCAAATATCAATTTGGAAAAATGATAATAATTTGAGTTAGTGACTAATAGTGGATTTAAGCTAGTAAAATTTGTTAGGGGAATAATAACTTGTCCTCCCTGCCTTGGT
>CAZXWU010000106.1:6118-6370 GCA_964644495.1 uncultured Tissierella sp. | reverse complement strand
TCTTGTTATATATCCCTCTGGTCTTACTGTATTATCAGTATAACCTTGAATATATGCTATATGGTCTTCCTTGTTAAGTTCTGGTTCTCCTAAGGGTATCTCTATATCGATTTCTATTTCTTCGTCTTCTGGCTCATCTGGATATATTGGATCCTGTGGTTCTGGATTTGGTGGATACCAAGGTCCAGGGCCGTCTGTTTTAGCTGTATAGAAGAAGTTAATTACATTTCCTTCTACTGCTAATGTTATTGT
>CAZXWU010000106.1:0-6018 GCA_964644495.1 uncultured Tissierella sp. | reverse complement strand
TGCTAAAACATTGTTAGTGCCTTCTTCTAGATAGTTTACAGTGTAAGCTATATCTCTTTTAGCTGTATAGAAGAAGTTAATTACATTTCCTTCTACTGCTAATGTTATTGTAACTTCTGTTGGATCTACTTTATTGTAGCCTGCTATTTCTATTGCTTCTTCTGTAACTTCTGTTCCAAAGGTTCCAGTTTCTGTCTTAACTGGTGCTAAAACATTGTTAGTGCCTTCTTCTAGATAGTTTACAGTGTAAGCTATATCTGTTTTTATTTCCCATTGAGCATATAACATGTTTGGCATTGGTTCACTGTTACCAACAACAACTTTATCTCCTGGTTCGTAAGCTTTTCCAGTTCCATCTGCTTTAGTGTTCCATCCTCCAAATTGATAACCTAGGTTAGTGAAACCATTCCCTAAAACTATATGTGTGTCATTATTCTTTAGTTGAACATCTGCCATGGTTCCAGATCCACCATTGGGTGAATATTTTATTGTAGTATCTGGTACCGGAACTCCCCATTGAGCTGTGAGTGTCATATCTCCAGTAATAACTAACTCTTCATTCGGATAATAAGTTTCTCCAGTTCCATCTGTTAAAGTGTTCCATCCTATAAAGAATGTTCCATCTGGTGCTACAATATTAGTTGGTAATGGTAGAACCGCTGCTTTTGAATCTATAAAATATTTTTTTGCATCTGTTATTTGACTTTGATCTCCAGTACCTCCATTTAAATCATAAGTTACTGTATAGGTTTTTGTTAAATTCCATACTGGGTACAACTCAATATTGCTATAGATTTCCGAATCAAAGTCATATGGTACTAATATCCCATCTATTTTCGTGTACCAACCTACAAAATCTACCTCATCTAATCCAGGTGGTGTAACTTTAACCAAATTTGCATTGGTAATCTTGCTACCGTAGTTCACAACCTTTGTCTCTACTCCTGCGTTTCCCCCTGGTGTTTCATATATTTTAACCGTTCTAGTAGGAGGTGTCCACTTTGCATAAAGAATTAAATTATTTGCTGGCATTGTTTTTCCACTGAAGTCATAAACACTTCCAGCTGTAGTTTCATCTTCATACCAGCCTGCAAATATATAACCATCACTTCGAACAGTTTCATCCTTAACATAGCTATTTAATGCTTTGTTAGAAATATCATCTTCATATGGTATACTGGATATTGTCTGATTGCCTGAGTCATTTGTATGAAAAGTAATATCATATTTGTTTCTCTCATAATAAGTTTTTACTTGATAACGACCTTTAACTAGTTTAGGTGTATCTTTTGTCCTTCCTGACTCCGTAACATATTTCCAAGTGAACCCGACTAATACTCTCCCTCCATTAAATGTTGTATTTCCAGGATTGCTAGTTTTATGAGTTACTGTTTTAATTATTTTCTCTGGAGCAACACCAATTTCAACAAAGATTATATCGTATTCACTGTTCCCGCCATCTTGTCTATTAAAAGTGAGAGCTTTTATAGGCATTAATGGCGCTTCAATATTTGTACTACCTCCATCTTCTTGCCAATTACTGCCTGATTCAGCTGCATTTGCTTGATTCCAATAAACATTAGTAGGTGCACCGTGTTTTACTTGAACAGGATTAATTACATTAACCCATTTAGGCCACCAATTACTACCTACATTCTTTCTAAAAGTTAGTGTATAAGTGTTTCTTGAATAATAAACATTTTTTATAGAGCCACCGTCTCCATCAATATTTACACTATTAGCATTTGTTTTATTTGAATCTAATGTAAAACCTGCATAAGTTATAGTATCAAAAGTTGCTGGAGTATCTGTTGTTCCTGTACTTATCACACTTTCTTTGTAAGAATAGTCCGTATCATTAGCATTTTCATGCCAGTATACTACTGTGTAAGGAGTATTTGTCTTTGCTTTCCATACTGCATATAATGTGAAACTGGTTGTAACTGGCGAGTTAAAACTATAGCCCGTTCCATTTATTGACTTAGACCAACGTTGAAATTCATAACCTGGTCGTGTTGGTTGAGGATCAGGTATTCCAACACTATTCCCACTAATAACATACTTAGGCAATACTGGACTTCCACCTTGACTATCAAATTTAATTGTCAATCTATCTTCCAATACAGCATATAATGATGTATCTTCTGTAATTGAAAGTGGGAAAGTGACTGCTCCGCCATTTGGAGTATTGGACCAATGAGAAAATACTTTCAATGGAATATCTACTGCTAATTGAACACCTGATGCATCTACAGTAGAAGCTGGTGATTTAACTTCTTTGGTAGCAATTACACTATAATCATTAATATCACTAGAAACTCCTGTTACACTGTCGTAAAGGAAGTATACATATACTATATCTTCATATACTGCATTTACCTTTTTTACACTACTAGGTGACGTAACTGTTATTGGTTGACTAAAATCAATAAATTCAGTTTTATCTTCAATTTGCCATCCAATAAACTTCTTCTTATCTATTTTTGCTGGTGTTGCTGGCTCTTCTAATTTTTCTTCATTAAGAACTATTTGAGTATCAACTGGTACTGAGTTTTCGTCTACATAATTTACATAAAACTCATAAGTTGCTGTTGCAACTTCTCCAACTCCATAGATTGAAAAATGGTTTGTTGTGAAGGTTACTTTTCTATCATGAGTGTCTAATTCAATTTTTTCAACTATGCTGTTGATAGAAGTATTAGAGTCAAATCCGAAAGTTGACATACTATTGTTTCCCTTAGATAAATATCCTTGCGATTCACTTTCACTAGGTCCTAAATAATATCCTACTATCTCTTTAGATTCATCAGAAAATCCTAAATTTGAAAAACTAACTGTAACTTCTTCAGATAGTTGTTGAATTCTATTCCCATCTGAATCCAGTAAAGCTATATCAAAGAAGATAAATCCATCCAAATCTATACCCGGTTCTTTACTAAGAGAATTTCTATAGTCACTAGCCTTGTAGCCCGATAGTTTGCTTACTATCAATTGAGTGCCTACACTGATAACACCTGGATCTGCAGAAACAGTTATTTCAATACCATCAACTGTCTTAGTCAGAAGCTTTTCTTCCTCTTTTACTTCTTCAATAGCATCTTGAACTGCTTTAAGTCTTGATAATAAATCTACTTTATCGTCGCTTTCTGCCAATCCATCTACTAAAGACATAGCTGCATCTACGTTTTCTTGCTCTGCACTTTTTTCTGCTAATTCTACTGCTGATGTTGCTTTTATTAGTTTTTCTGCTTCTTCTAATGCTGCATTTTCTCTTTCTATTAACTTTGCTTCTTCTTTATCCTCTTCAACATCTGCTACAAAATTTGCTGTATAAACCGCTTCCACATTTAAGCCATCTACTTTTTCTGGTATGAAATGCAACTCTATGCTTACTTCTTCATTATCTTCATTTGTCCAGTTTTCAAAAGTATATCCCTCAAATGGTGTTGCTATTGATCCTTCTGCTACTCCCTCTCCTAGTTCTAAAGTTTCACTTTCAGGATTTACTGATCCACCTAATTCTACAAAATAATTTATTTTTATATAGGTGTTTTCTTCTTTGTTTATTTGCTCAGACCCTTCCTCATCTCCTGCTGCGTCTAAATCATCAGAGTCGTCTGCATTTCCAGATTCATCTGGGTCTAGATTAGTATCCGGATCTATTGGTGCATCCGGGTTTATTGGCACATCTGGATCTGTCGGAACATCTGAATCTACTTCTCCATCCATCTGCCCTGGTGAACTATCACTAAATTCCTCTAGTTCCTCTGCAAATGCAGTGACTCCCATTGTAAAAATCATAACAAATGATAATGTAAAAGCTAAAAATCTTCTTAATCTTATATTCATTTTCCTCCACCTCCACTTTCCATATTCAGTTTTCTTGAGTTGTTTATACACCAAATCATAAGCATACCCCCCTGGGAAATTAAAAATACCACGTGTTTAAATCTTGTCTTTTTTACATTATCTTGCTAATCTTTCACTATCATCAAGAACTTTAACTAGTGGCTCTTTTACCTTGTTTTTATATCTGGTTATGTCTGTATAAAATAACAATAAACAGTCTCTTTCATCACTAAAAATATTGATGATATACCAGAATTTTAATGATTCAATATAGATTTCAAATTTTCTTCTAGTATTTGGTATCATATGATAATAAATTTCTCTAAGAGCTAATTTATCCATTTGATCTTCTAATACTATTTCTGATATCCTCTTTCCTAGAAAAGGATTAGATTTACAATTGATGATACAAGGAAAGTTTTCACTATTATCTATCAACATATAATCGAAAAATTTGTCTTTCCCATCGTATAATGCTTTGCATTTAATAAAAAAATCATTCTTTGAAGGATATTCCATTGAGCCACCCCCTTGATTTTAGGATTATATATATTATATCCTACATGATTTAAATGTCAGTTATATCTCAGTTATATGTCAGTTATATTTCAATTATATGTCAGTCATATATTGATTATACTTGTACTATTACTATAAACTAAAAAAGGCCCCCTAAGGAACCTTCAAATCCAACAAATTTAGTAAAACTAATATTCTGACATACACTATGTTAATACAGCTTGTGGCATTACAGGACATGATTCTATATTTACATTATAGCTCTCATCCTCTAAGAAAATTTGTAGATTGTTTTTTATTCTGTTTTCTATAACATCTGATCCATTATCTTTCACATTTTGTAGAAGAACTAGTACTTGCAATTCATTCCAAAATGTAAATACATCCCCACCCCTTAATGAATTTTTCAGGACCTTAGATATAATATTTGTCCATTCTTTTAATTCATCTTCTATTAAATCCTCATTAAGTGTTATTAAAGTAATATAAGCTGGCTCTTCCTCTATGTTTCTATTCTTTTTTTGCATATTATATAATAACTTAAAATAATTAAAGTCACAGGATAATGGTCCTCTATCTGATTTTTCTTCTAATTTTAACTTTATATCACTTATGTCAATTTTACTCTTCTCAATTAAATGATTTTGAATCTTTCTACCCATATCAATTAAATCTGATGATGTTATAGGTAATTTATTTTTGTCTAATAAGTGAACTATATATTCATAATGACTTTCTGCATCCTTTACTTGCCCTGTCTTTAACATTGCTTCCATTAGATATATATGGATATTTTCATCATATGACTCAAGAGCAATGGCCTTACGGCATGTTTCAATAACATTTTGATATTTTCCCTGTTCATTTAATATATCCAATAATTTAAAAAGTGTTTTAAGATACAATCTGCTGTAATGATTTTTTATAGGTACAAGCCAAAGTTCATAATTACTATCTTCTAAATATGTTCCTTTGTAAAGATCTAATGCCTTTTGATAATATATTATTGATTCATCAACATCACTTACACTTTTACTGTCCCCAATTTTTATTAGATTTTCAAATTCATCTACGTCAACTGTAACTTTTTCTCCTACATTTAATAAATAGTATCCATTTATAAAGTCAATACTAACATAGTCCTTTTCATCTCCACCATCTGGTATTGGCATTTTCATCAATTTCCTTAATCTATATATCTGTGCTCGAAGCATATTATTTGGATCATAGGAGTCATGATCCTCCCACAAGTTTTCTATTATGGTGTCTGGAAGAATCTTTGTATTTTTAAATGTAAGAAAATATTTAAAAAGTTTGAAAAGTTTATAGGACCTACTTGAATCTTTTATTAAAGAAGTATCTTCTAGTTTTACATCAAAAATCCCCAAAGTAGAAATAAACACTTTCATCATATCACCTCTTTCTAAAATTCATCCATTGTTTTCTTTCTTATTCACGGATTATTGCCATAACTGTTGTTTTTATTCATTAATAACATGTAAAATAATTAGATTAATTATCTAGTAATAAAACTAAAAGCCCAACTTAAATAGTTGAGCTTTGGTTATTGTGTCTATTTCTTTTCCGCCTTAGCGTCTTCTATAATTTTTTCTGCTATATTACTAGGCACTTCATCATATCTTAAGAAAT
>CAZXWU010000105.1:0-6397 GCA_964644495.1 uncultured Tissierella sp. | reverse complement strand
CCAAAGAGTCATACATAATGAAGGAAAAGACTATCCAGTAGATGTATCCTTGCGACAGGACAACTTTCCCATAAGAAAATATGGGGACCTGATACTTCCCCAGGGGGAATACGAAAGCCTTCTTATAGAAATAGGTCAAGCCACAGGCCAGAACTGGTGGTGTGTAATGTTTCCACCATTATGTTTCGTAGATATAACCCATTCCACAGCCATAGCAAGTGATGATATGGATATAGAAGCCTTAAATGAATTCGTAATAGATGAAAGCCAACCTTTAAAGTTTAGATCACTAATAGGAGAGTTTCTACAAGATTTAATAAATAAATAGACAAATATCTAAGCAAGATTTTTCGACTCCGTCTCAGAATGAGAGGCCGTACAATTCATGCAATTCGGGGACGGTTCTCGAATTGCACGAATTGCACGAATTGCAATAATTGCCTGTCATTCTGAACCAAGTGAAGAATCTTTGGTCTCAAGATCTTTCGATAAGGCTAAGGATGACAGAAAAACTGTAGGGGGGGTCTTTGACCTCCCCTTTTAAAAATGCTGAATCGGGACCCAACCTGTGCAAAACAGTAGAGATTTCCAAAATCTTTTATTTTGTAAAATATCACTTGAACGGTATCTCCAATCTTGCATTTGCGAAAGCAAGATTCTTCGACTTCGTCTCAGAATGACAATAAAAGCTAAATCTGGGACGGTTCTCTTTGTCGCATAATGAAGAACCTTATGTTTTTAAACTATATTTAAAATAAATGTATAAAATTCTCTATAATACAAAAAATAAGGAAAATATCATAAGGAGGATTTTGAGTGAAGAAATTTGCTATTAAGACGTTAATTTTAGCCATGGCATTTCTATTTGTAATTCAAGTATATGAACCTGGAAATGTCGTTGAAACTGCTACAAGATATAATTCTTATTTTGCTCCCCAAACCCTATACTGGGGTTCATCTGGGCAAGAAGTAAGAACAGCACAGGATAAACTACTGAGATGGGGTTACTATGATGGATCAGTAGATGGCATCTATGGAGCAAGGACATATAGAGCTGTCCGCAGATTCCAAGAGAGAAATGGACTCAGTGTAGATGGGATAGTTGGTCCAGCTACAGCCAGGGCATTGGGTATGCCAACAGCCTTTGCCCAAGAAGCTGGCGGGCAAGGCATCAATAGAAGCGCAGACGAATATCTATTGGCTAGATGTATCCATGGAGAAGCAAGAGGAGAGCCATATGTAGGAAAGGTAGCTGTAGGGGCTGTTGTACTAAATAGAACTAGAGACCCTCAATTCCCAAACACAATAGCAGGAGTCATCTACCAGCCACTGGCATTTACAGCAGTAGCAGATGGACAGATTAACCTAACACCTGACAAGGACTCTCTAAAAGCAGCAAGAGACGCCTTAAATGGTTGGGACCCTACCTATGGAACCCTTTATTATTGGAATCCAGTCACAGCGACTAGTAAATGGATTTGGTCACGAACAGTCACGCTAAAAATCGGTAAACACTGGTTTGGAATATAGGAGGTAGCCATATGGAAAAGAGAAATGACAATAGATGGATAGCACCAGGAATACTAAGCCTATTACTGGTAGCATCCCTTATATGGGGATACAATCAATACAATATGAGAAGGCAATACGAAGTAGCACTAGAAAATCAGTATCAGAGACTATTCTATGATGTAAAAAAACACGTAGAAAACACCCAAGTAGGTATATCAAAGGCATTGGTAGCTGGATCTATAGAGAGAAATATCATATTATTCTCAGAAATAATGAGCGACGCAAACTTTGCTCAGGATAAACTAGCCCAATTACCGATTAGCCACTCAGAAGTAGCAAATACAGAGAAGTTTCTAACTCAAGCAGCGGACTATAGCCGTTTTTTGATACAAAGACATCTAAATGGAGAAGATATCACACCAGAACAAAGGTCTACCCTGACAAACCTCCAGAACAACACAACAGCCTTTACCAACGAACTAAACTCCTTGCACCAACAAATGGCCAGTTCAGATTTTGTCTATGGAGTTGCTAGCACAATGGGATTTGGAAATGGAGGCCAAGACCAAGGCATAGGAGCTGGACTCCAAACCAGCTTGATAAACGTGGAATCAGGAGTATCGGAGACACCAGAGTTGATATATGATGGGCCTTTCGCAGATCAAATGATAAATAGAAAACCAGTAGGTCTACCAGACAATATAGTAGGAGAAGAGGATGCTCAACAGACTGCAGTAGAATTCTTTGGTCAAGACAGAGTAATGGATGTGGAGACCTTTGAAGTAGGTGAAGGTATCCAAGAGGTGAGGATGCCATCCTATACATTTAACCTAATCCAAAACAATCAGCATAGGGATATGGGGGTATACATGGGAGTATCCCAACAGGGTGGAAGAGTTCTATTTATGACTAATCCAAGACCTATAGGAAACCCTGAGCTATCCATAGAAGAAGCACAAGACTATGCCCTTGATTATCTAAATGAAAAAGGATTCCAAAATATGGAGCCAAATTATTACCAACAAAATGATGGAAATGTAATCTTTAACATGGTAAACACTCAAGATGGGGTAGTCATCTATCCAGATTTAATAAAGGTGAAGGTAGCCTTGGATAATGGAGAGATAGTAGGATTTGATGCTTCTCCATACTATATGAATAATCAAGACAGAAACTTTGAAAATCCAGCCATAGACGAAATTGAAGCCCAACAAAACATGAGAGAAGGCTTCAACATAACTTCAACAAGAATGGCCCTTATACCAAAGGGAGAAAATGAAGTCCTATGCTACGAATTCAAAGGAACCCACGAGGAAGGCGAATTTATAATCTACGTCAACGCCATAGATGGAAGAGAAGAAGACATACTACAATTGATTCACAATGAAAATGGAACACTAACATTTTAGCATACAATAAACCCCGGTTTTATGACCGGGGTTTATTTATACCTTTTTAATTGATCATAGAAATTTTCCTTTGTTCCTGAAAGTAATACAATTATCTTCTTATCATGTTCTTCTATAATAGTGTAAGCAATTTCAAAGGAACGGCTCCAAAGGCCTTAGGTATTAGGGAACTGGAGGAATATATATGCAAGAATCTCTAAAAGAGTCTTTAATTGCCAATTACCCCTAAGATCCTTCGTCGCAAGCTCCTCAGGATGACAACTCCAAAAAATGACACAAAGGAACTGTCCCTCTGTGTCCTCCTGTGTCCAAAAAATGCTAAATCGGGACCCGTCCCCAATCTAGCATTTTTTCACGCCAACTTTACTATTATGTAAAATTAGTGTAAAATAATTTTATTGACCTAAGGAGGTGTCACAAATGATTATAGTATCAATACTTATAGCATTAAAAATCATCCTCTTCATGAGAGGAACAGACATAGTCTACAACCCAATCATCATATTTACAATATCAACGTCAATTTCCCTACTCATGACCAGCCTAATTGGAATGAGTAAGTTTAAATATAAAAATGTAATATTATCCATATTCTATAGTCTACTATCAGTCATCCTGCTAGTAGATATAGTCTATTATTCATATTTCAATGCACTGCCATCAGTAGTCATGCTAGACCAAGCAGGGCAACTAGGAGATGTAAGCGACAGCGTCAGGTCTCTATTGACCTTGAGGAATCTATTATTCGTCATAGACCTGCCCTTTGTAGTATTATACCTACTAAAATTTGAGAGAAAAGACATAGCCTATCCAAATAAAGTAAGAATAGCCATCCCATCAGGACTACTTATCCTGATCATTGGTCTATTTACCTATGCCAACACAAGTGGAACCATCAACTCAATAAAATTACAGGAACTATATTCTTTTCATTTTACCGATATAAAATCCACCTTGACCAAGGATGATTCAAGGCCAACACTAGAAGGCAACACAAGCTTCACCCAAGAGGATTTATTAGAATTAGAGGAAAGAAGAAAGCTAATCCAAGGACCCCATACAGGCATAGGCAATGGAAAAAACCTGATAGTCCTTCAGATTGAAGCATTACAATCCTTTGTAGTAGATTTAGAATACAAGGGACAAGAGATAACCCCAAATATAAATAAGCTGATTAATGATTCATCATCCATATATTATGACAAGTATTATCAATTATTAGGCAGAGGAAATACAGCAGATGCAGAGTTTGTGTCCAATAACAGTCTCCACCCATCTATGGAATCCCCTACCTATACCCAATACCAAGACAATACCTTTTATGGACTGCCTTGGCTGCTCAGGGACAATGACTATACAGCCTGGGTACTACACGGCTACAAGAAGGACTTCTGGAATAGGGAGGCGGCTTACCCAAACCAAGGATTCCAAAGATTTGTCTCAGAAGAAGACTACAACTTTGAAGAATCCATAGGCCTAGGCATCACAGACAAGGACTTCTTTGACCAATCCATAGACTATCTATTGGAACTGGACAAGATAGATGACAATCCATTCTATGCCTTTATCATAAGCCTTACCAGCCACAATCCTTTTGAAATGCCAGAAGAATACCATGTCCTAGACATAGAGCCAGACCATGAAGGGACTATACTAGGCAACTATCTACAATCAATTCACTATACGGATAAATATATAGGTGAATTCATTCAAGGATTAAAAGAAGCAGGCCTCTATGAGGACTCAGTCATAGCCCTATATGGGGACCACTTTGCCATACAAAACACCTCAGAAGAGATCCATAGCTTGATGGAAGACTTTCTAGGTCACAAATATAACTTTGATGACATAATGAATGTACCAATGGCCATCCACGTCCCAGGAGCGGACCTAGGCTTTACAGTATCAAAAGTAGGCAGCCTCCTAGATTTTTATCCAACTATAGCCAATATAATGGGATATGAAAACCAAAAGGGCCTAGTATTTGGTAGAGACCTGACCAACTATGAAGGCTATACCAATGTAAAGCCTCAGACCATCATGAGAAAAGGGTCCTTTGTAGATGATGAAGTAATATTTTCCATCTCCAGGACAGAGATATTTGATCATTCAACAGCCACAGATATCAAGACAGGGGAATTCATAGACATATATCAATATAGGGACATATACGAAGACACAATAGAAGAAATAAATAAATCCAACTTCATCCTAGAAAATGATATATTAAAACACCTAATAGAAAATGATGGAGTCCTAGACTTTGGTCAAATCCAAATGAATATAATAGAAAACAAGGAATATATACACAAGCTAGGCACTAGTACAATAGAAGAATTAACAAATGCCTATAACCAGGGCCATAAAATCATGACCCTAGACATAGGACTGAAAGAAGAGGAAGAAAAAGCAAGTATTGTTCTAGCAAATGGTGACGACCAAATCCCAATAGATGAGCTATCCAAGTGGTCCGACAGATACATTGATGCCCATATAGTCTTTAGGACAGATGAAGAAAACACAGAGGCCCTATATGAAAAGATGAAACGCGCCATCCCAAAAGCAAGGGCCGACTTCATAGTAGAGATCTCTAGCTTTGATGAGCACTACTTCATCACAGCCCACGGATACCAAAACCTTCTATTAAATATAGTAGGAAATGAATACACCAATGAAGAAATCCTAGACTTCCTTAAAGTCCACCGTCTATTCGGCATTATAATAGAAGAAAAAAACCTAGACACAGATCTAGTAGATAAAATTCAAGAATTGGGTACAGATGTATATATAGAAAAAGAGGATTCAATATCATGCTATTATCAATACCACTAACACTAAAATTCATATGGTTCACCCATATAATAAATATAGAATACAATCGCATACCAATCATCGCCATATCCACCCTGATATCCATCCTTATACTGGCCTTGATCTACAGAAAAGAGGGCAAAGATAATAATCTCAAGGCCCTCATTTTCTATATCATAATATCAACCATCATGCTAATAGATGCATCCTACTTCTCCCACTTCAACACCCTGCCAAGTATACTGGCAATAAAACAAGTGACCCAACTGACAGCAGTAGGAGATAGCATCAGGGAAATCCTTGGACTAAGAATACTCATATTTGTATTGGATATACCATTGATCATCTATTACATGAAAAAGTACATGAAAAGGGCCAACCACAAACCAATCATAAACACAAAACTAATAAAGCCCACCCCTATAATAGTAGGCATCCTAATCTTTGCCATACTGATAAGCCTAAATGCAAAAGGTGAGCTAACATCAGTAAAAGCCCAAGAGATTTACACCTATCATGCAAGTGATATAGTAGATATCATCTTAGGCAAGAAAACCCCTATAGAAGATCTAGAGCTTAGCCAAGAGGACATAGATGACCTAAAATCAAGAGCTAGATTAAAGGAAGGCAAGCTCACAGGCCTAGGAAAAGATAAAAACCTCATA
>CAZXWU010000104.1:0-6407 GCA_964644495.1 uncultured Tissierella sp. | reverse complement strand
TGAATTAAGAGAAAGAGGCCTAGAAGACTATGTAAGAGAAAATACAGGTCTTGTAATAGATGCTTATTTCTCAGGAACAAAGATAAAATGGATATTAGATAATGTTGAAGGTGCTAGAGAAAAGGCTGAGAAGGGTGAGTTATTATTTGGTACTATAGATACATGGTTAATCTGGAACTTAACAAGAGGAAAGGTTCATGTTACTGACTATTCCAACGCTTCAAGAACTATGATCTATAATATTAAGGAATTAAAATGGGATGAGAAATTATTAGCTGAATTAGATATTCCTGCATCAATGCTTCCAGAAGTTAAACAATCAAGTGAAGTTTATGGAATAACAGATCCTCAAACATTTGGTGGAGCGGAAATACCAATAGCAGGAATCGCAGGGGATCAGCAAGCTGCTCTATTTGGGCAAGCATGCTTCGAGCCAGGAATGGCTAAAAACACCTATGGAACTGGATGCTTTATGCTAATGAATACAGGGGAAGAAATGATACCTTCTAAGAATGGACTTCTTACGACCATAGCATGGGGAGTAGATGGTAAAGTTGAATATGCTCTTGAAGGGTCTATATTTGTAGCAGGAGCTGTTATTCAATGGTTAAGAGATGAAATGAAGATGATCGGTGATGCAGCAGATAGTGAATACTTTGCTACAAAGGTAAAAGATAATAATGGTGTATATCTAGTACCAGCTTTCGTAGGTTTAGGAGCACCATATTGGGATTCATACGCAAGGGGTACTATGGTAGGATTGACAAGAGGAGCAAACAAGAATCATGTAATTAGAGCAGCATTGGAATCAATAGCATATCAAACAAGAGATGTATTAGAGGCTATGCAAGATGACTCTGGTATTAATCTTTCAACACTTAAAGTTGATGGTGGGGCAGTAGCAAATAACTTCCTAATGCAATTCCAATCTGATATACTAGGTGCACAGGTTCAAAGACCTAATATTACAGAAACAACAGCATTGGGAGCAGCATATCTAGCTGGATTAGCAGTAGAATTCTGGCCAAATAAAGATGAGATTACCAAGAGATGGAGTGTAAATAGAGAATTTGACCCAGCAATGGAAGAAGACAAGAAACAAGCCCTATATAAAGGATGGAAGAAAGCAGTAGAAAGATCCTTAAAGTGGGAAGAGCTATAAGAAAAAGGTAATTACACTTATAAGTAAATGATGATGTAAAGATATTACCCTGTAACACCTTATTTGGTCTGTTACAGGGTGATATCTTTGCAGAGGGACAGAGGGAAGGATAGGAAAATATTTAATTTTGTATCCTTGACTTAATTTTATCATGTGGTATAATTATTTTTAATTAAATACTTAGCAAAGAAGAGAAGTAGTAGATAAGAAAACTTTAAAGAGAGCCAATGGCTGGTGTGAATTGGTAAGTGGAATTATTGAATCCGTCTATGAGCTAATTTCATTTAAGTGAGCCAATATATTTGGCTAACTAGGGTGGCAACGCGGGTTAACTCTCGTCCCTTATTTTAGGGACGGGAGTTTATTATTTTAGGAGGTATATATTATGTTAGATATCAAGAGAATTAGACAAAATCCAGAGGAAGTAAAAGAATTATTAGCTAAAAGACATGGTGATTTCCCAATCGATGAGCTTGTACAGTTAGACGAAAAGAGAAGGAAAATATTGGTGGAAGTAGAGGATATGAAGGCAAGACAAAATGCCGTATCAAAGGAAATCCCTAGGCTCAAAAAAGAAGGAAAAGACGCCACGGAAGTATTAAATGAAATGAAAGAACTTTCTAATAAGGTTAGAGAATTGGATGTTCAGGTAAAGGCTATGGATGATCAAATAAAAGATCTACTACTAGAAATTCCAAATACTCCAAATGTAGAAGTTGTAGAAGGTAAAAGTGATGAAGACAATGTTGAAATCAGAAAATGTGGTGAGCCTAGGGAGTTTGATTTTGAGGCAAAGCCACACTGGGATTTAGGAACTGACTTAAAAATCCTTGACTTTGAAAGGGCTTCAAAGATTACTGGAGCTAGATTTACCCTATTCAAAGGACTTGGTGCCAGATTGGAAAGGGCCTTAATCAGTTTTATGCTTGACCTACACACTACTGAACATGGCTATACTGAGATGTTGCCACCATTTATGGCAAATAGAGAGAGTATGACAGGTACCGGCCAGCTTCCAAAGTTTGAAGAGGATATGTTCCATTTACCAGGCAAGGATTATTTCCTTATTCCAACTGCAGAAGTACCACTTACAAATATTCATAGAGATGAGATATTAGAAGAGAAAGTTCTACCAGTTTTATATACTGGATACACACCATGTTTTAGACAAGAAGCTGGGTCAGCTGGTAGAGATACTAGGGGCCTTATTAGAAATCACCAATTTGACAAAGTAGAATTAGTCAAGTTGGCTAAACCAGAAGAATCCTATGATGAGTTGG
Organism: uncultured Tissierella sp.; assembly: GCA_964644495.1. Taxonomy (GTDB): domain Bacteria; phylum Bacillota; class Clostridia; order Tissierellales; family Tissierellaceae; genus JAAYTL01. The sequence continues at coordinate 3,965 of CAZXWU010000104.1, read as the reverse complement.
AAAAACTAACAGCAAACGCAGAGGAAGTTCTAAAGAGACTAAATATCCCTTATAGAGTAGTTATGCTAAGTACAGGAGACTTGGGATTTTCATCAGCTAAAACCTATGATATTGAAGTATGGATGCCTAGTTATAATAGATATGTGGAGATCTCAAGTTGTAGTAATTTTGAAGATTTTCAAGCTAGACGAACAAATCTTAGATATAGAAGAGAAGACAACAATAAACTAGAGTTTTTGCATACACTAAATGGCTCAGGATTAGCTGTAGGAAGAACCTTTGCGGCAATTCTAGAGAACTTCCAAGAGGAAGATGGGTCTGTAACAATTCCACAAGCCCTTAGACCTTATCTAGGGAATATTGAAAAAATCAGATAGTTGCAGGTTAAAACAGGGTAACATTTTTACCCTGTTTTTCTAGCAATCACAAATATTGTAATTTCTTCTGGCATATATTATAATAGTGGTGTATAATTAGGTTGTACAATATTTTGAAAGTTTGGCCAAAAGCTGATTAGAAAAACGAACTTTCAAAATCAAAAAACAAAGGGGGATTATGATGTCTAGGAAAACGATTGCGATTTTATTAGTATTGGTACTTACTTTATCATTAGCGGTTGGTTGTGGTGCAAGTGATACAACTGGCGGCGGTGGCGGAGGCGAAGACCAATATATCTCCATTGCAACTGGAGGAACATCAGGTACTTATTACCCATTAGGTGGAGCTATTGCCAAGATATTCAACGATAACATTGATGATGTTACAGCAAATGCTCAATCAACTGGAGCATCAGTAGAAAACATAGGATTGGTATCAAGAGGAGAAGCAGAAGTAGCTTTTATACAAAGTGATATCACTTTCTACGCATTTGAAGGTATCGAAAACTTTGCTGATACAGGTAAAGTTGAAAACATCCGTGGTATGGCTATGTTATACCCAGAAGTTGTACAAATAGTAGCAAATGCAGGCGCAGGAATAAGCTCCATAGATGATTTAGTAGGCAAAAATGTAGCTGTTGGAGCACCAGGCTCCGGTACAGAAGCAAATGCTAGACAAATACTAAGCGCTCATGGTATTGAATATGATGATCTAGGAAAAGCTGACTACCTATCATTTGGAGAAGCTGCTGACCAATTAAAAGATGGTCACATAGACGCTGCATTCGTAACAGCAGGACTTCCTACTTCAGCTTTAGTAGAAGTATCCACATCTAATGACATAGTAGTTGTACCAATGAATCAATCAAAGTTAGATGAATTAAGTGCTGAATATCCTTTCTATACTGGAGTCACTATACCAGGTGGCACTTATAGAAATAACGACTCTGATGCACTAGCTGCAGCAGTAATGGCTATGCTAGTAGTACCAGAAGAATTTGATGAAGATTTAATGTATGAAATGACTAAGAATTTATTCGAACAAAGACAAGTAATCATTGATACACATGATAGAGGAAACGATATTAAATTAGAGACTGCAATTGAAGGTATGCCAATTGAATTACATCCAGGTTCTGCAAGGTATTATGAAGAAATGGGAATTAAATAATTCAAAAGATATAGATAAAGGTATTGAATCTAATTTCAATACCTTATCTATAAAAAAAATATTTATAATTGGTATTATTTTACTTATTGTCTTATCTTTTATACCAGTTAGGGTTTTATTAGCTAGAGACTTCAAAACTCAAGACTATATTAAGTCCTGGAAGGTAAAAGATAAAGACACATTTTTAGTAGAGCATACCCATTCGGTTCAGTTAACTACAGTAAGTGAAAAATATTTAATAGATGAGCAAGATATTATACTTGTAGAATCTATTTTTCATTCATTTGGAGCTGGACTACCTGCTACTACTCCATATAAGTTTGAGTTAACAGACGGAGGATTTAGAATATACGACATCAATCAAAAAATGGAGGACCTTATTTATCGTGCAGGTGCTGAAAGGGCAAATCATAGACTAATATATAAGGATGTACAATATAATTTTCTTGACTTCACAGAGCCGAGAACAGGGGTAAGATTTACTATTGAAAAAATCCCAAATATATTGTTCATAATGAAGGAGGGTTTAAATTGAGTAAGGAAAGAAAGATTACAGAAGCTGAAGAGGCTCTGGACGTCGATCAGTTGATGGAGGAGTTTGACCTAGACACCTCAAAGTTAAGGAAGTTATCAGGGAATGTTGGGAAATTTGTAGCACTAGTAGCCATTTTGTTTTCATCATTCCAGTTTTATACAGCAGGATTTGGAACTTTATTATCAGTAAAACAGAGATCACTTCATATTATATTTGCTTTTATATTGGGTTTCTTATTATACCCAGCTACAAAAAAATCTAGTAGAAGTAAACCATCTATGCTAGATTACATTTTTTCTGTACTTACAATTATTATATTTGGATATCTATTTGTATTTGTAGAGCAAAATGCCAACAAAGGTGGCAATCTAAATACATTAGATATGATATTAGGTATAGGAGCCATACTTATAACACTAGAAGTAACCCGTAGAGCAGTAGGGCCTGAACTACCTATAGTAGCTATAATTTTCTTAGTCTATGCTAAGTTAGGACCATATATGCCAGGTATACTTGCTCATAGAGGATACACTTTTGAGAGAATAGTTTCTCATATGTACTTAACTCTAGAAGGTATAATGGGTATACCTTTAGGAGTATCGGCAACATTTGTATTTATGTTTATTTTATTTGGGGCATTTTTGGATAAAACAGGTGTAGGTAAATTCTTCATAGATTTAGCATTTGCCATGACTGGACATACTAAGAGTGGACCAGCCATGACTGCTGTTGTTGCATCTGGCCTAATGGGGTCAATATCTGGTTCTTCTGTAGCAAATACTGTAACTACAGGTGCATTTACTATACCTTTGATGAAGAAGACTGGATATGAGCCACACTTTGCAGGTGCAGTAGAGGCAACAGCATCAACAGGAGGCCAGATAATGCCACCTGTAATGGGTGCAGCAGCATTTATAATGGCTGAGTTTACAGGGATTGCATATCTCAACATTGTAATATGTGCAGCTATACCGGCCATTTTATATTATTTTGCAGTTGGGGTTATGGTACATTTAGAAGCATCAAAACTTGGTCTGAAAGGTATCCCTAAAGAAGAACTACCTAAGGTAGGCAAGATTCTAAAAGCAGAAGGGTATTTATTAATTCCTCTTATAACTATAATAGTATTGTTAGTAATGCAATACACTCCTACTAGAGCAGCTTTTGTAGCTATAATAATAAGTGGAGTTATAGCAATTACAGCATCATTATTAAAGAAAGACAAATCTTTTGGTATTAGAGAAATATTATCTGCATTTGAGTCTGGAGGTAAAGGTGCAGTTGGAGTAGCTTGTGCATGTGCTTGTGCAGGTATGGTAGTAGGTGTAGTCACATTAACGGGACTAGGACTTAGAATGGCTGAACTTATAGTCACACTAGCTGCAGGTAGATTACTACCAACATTATTCTTAACCATGATTGCATCAATAATTCTAGGAATGGGTCTTCCAACTACTGCAAAGTACATAGTACTTGCAACCATGGCTGTTCCGGCTTTAATACAACTTGAAGTAAATCTTATGGCTGCTCATTTATTTATACTTTACTTTGGTGTAGTAGCAGATATCACACCACCAGTAGCATTAGCAGCATATGCAGGTGCAGGTATAGCAGGAGCTAACTCTATGAAGACAGGATTCCAAGCTTTAAAATTGGCATCAGCGGCCTTTATAGTTCCATATATATTTGCAATTAACCCATCATTACTACTTGTTGATGAAATAGTAGGAACCACTATAACATTTTTACCAATATATAGTGCAATACCTATGATAATAACAGCCCTTATAGGGATATTCTGTCTAGCTGGTGCAATTGAGGGATATGTAATCACATATAGTAAATGGTATGAAAGAGTTGTATTAGGGGTAGCAGCATTATT
>CAZXWU010000103.1:0-6441 GCA_964644495.1 uncultured Tissierella sp. | reverse complement strand
GCTTCATTCTTCTTTCCGCATCTTTTTTTGCTATATCATCTCTTTTATCATAAAGTTTCTTACCTTTGGCTACTGCCAATTGTACTTTCACCTTTCCATCTTTAAGATATACTGATAGTGGTACAATTGTTAGTCCCTTGAGCTTTATCTCTTGATTTAATCTTCTAATCTCTCTTTTATGAAGCAGAAGTTTTCTCTTTCTTACAGGATCCACATTATTTATATTTCCTTGCTCATAAGGGCTTATATGCATGTTATTTAGATAGATTTCCCCATTATCTATACTTGCATAACTATCCTTAAGGTTTAGTTTTCCTTGTCTTATTGACTTAACCTCTGTACCCTTTAGTACTATTCCTGCTTCTATGGTATCTTCTATAAAATAATCGTGCCTAGCTTTTCTATTACTTGCTAATGTCTTTATTCCACCCTTTTTCATAATATCACCTTCAAAGTATTTTCACTTAAGTTTAGCAAATAAGTAGATTGATGTCAATCTAGTCAACAAAAGCAAAGTCAATATTCCTCTTTAATGGATCTGCTCCTACTACTTCTATAGTCACCACATCACCTAATCTATATATTTTTTTGCTTCTCTCACCTATTATATAATAGTTTTCTTCATCAAAATTATAATAGTCATCTAGCATATTAGAAAAATGAATCAGACCTTCTATTGTATTTTCTAGCTGAACAAATATACCAAAGCTAGTCAGTGAAGATATGATTCCCTCATATTTCTCACCTATCTTGTCACTCATATATTGAGCCTTTTTCATGTCTTCTACTTCTCGTTCTGCTTCTTCTGCTCTTCTTTCAGTCATTGAAGTATGGTCTGCTACCTCTGGAAGCTTATCTTCTAGAATTCTTTGTTTATCTCTTGATAATTTACCTTTTAAATTATCCTTTATAATCCTATGGATTGCTAAGTCTGGATATCTCCTAATAGGCGCAGTGAAATGTGAATAATACTTTGATGCTAGACCAAAGTGTATATCAGGTTCATTGCTATACTTAGCCTTTTTTAGGGATCTCAATAGAAGGGTACTTATGACTATTTCTTCCTTTTTACCTTTAATATCCTTAGTCAACAGTTGGAGTTCTTTAGGGTGGATTTCTTTACCCTTTAATCTATATCCAAAATTATGAATGAACTTTCCAAAGTCATTTAATTTTTCCTCTGAAGGCTCTTCATGGATTCTATATAAAAATGGTATCTCTGCCCAGAAGTACTCTTCTGCTACGGTTTCGTTGGTCACTAACATAAACTCTTCTATAATTCTATTGGCAATCCTTCTGTCCATCTTCATAATATCTATTGGGATACCGTTATCGTCTAAGATTATCATAGTTTCAGGGAAGTCAAAATCTATACTTCCTCTGTAATCTCTTTTTTCATTTAAAATCTTAGCTAATTCCTTCATATTGTCTAATTCAGTCAATAAATCCTTTAATTTTTCTTTAGCAGCCTCATCATCCTCAAGATAATCTGATACATCATCATAGATTAACCTAGCCTTACTATTGATCACTGTCTCTATTATCTTGTGGTTCACTACATTTCCTTTTTTATTAATCTCCATCATTACAGACAGGGTTAATCTATCTTCATTTGGATTCAGTGAACATATGCCATTAGATAGCTCCTTAGGCAGCATAGGAACTACTCTATCTATAAGATATACAGAATTACCCCTATTATAGGCTTCTTTGTCTAATGGAGAGTTCTCTTTTACATAGTGAGCCACATCTGCAATGTGAACTCCTAGGTAGTAGTTTCCATTTTCAAGGACTTCTATTGAAATTGCATCGTCTAGGTCCTTAGCATCTGGTCCATCGATTGTGAAGGTTTTTAGGTCCCTTAGATCTTCTCTCCCTTCTAGGTCCTTAGGGGAGATTGTCTCTTCTATACTTGATGCAATGTCTCTTATCCTTTCAGGAAATTCTTCAGGCAGCTTAAACTGTCTGATTATGGATAGTATATCTGTACCTTTTTCATCTAAATATCCTAATACTTCTATAACCTTACCCTCAGGGTTTCTTCTTGCTTCTGGCCAAGATGTAATCTCTACAACTACCTTATGCCTATTTTTTGCTTCACCGAATGAACCTTTTGGAATAAATATGTCATAGGCAATCTTTTTATCATCAGGTATTAGAAAACCAAAGCTCTTACTCTCTTCAAAGGTTCCAACTATAAATTTATTCTCCCTTTCAAGAATTCGGATGATTTCTCCCTCATCCCTTCTGTCATTTAATGATTTTTTAAGTACATTAGCTACTACCCTATCACCATGCATTGCCCCCGCCATACTCTCAGCAGGTATAAATAGGTCATCCCTACTCTTGTCATCAGCCATTACAAAGCCAAAACCTCTTTCATTACCCTGTAATTTACCAACTACTAAATAATCATTATTTATAGTTGCATACCTTTCATTGGCTGTTTTAATCAGCAGCCCTTCTTTTTCCAAGCTATCTAATATTTTGTAGAATTCCTTCTTTGCACTTGAATCAATATCAAACTTAGCTAATATCTCTTCTTTTATCATGGGTTTGTATTCTTTTGAGTTTACAAATTCTAATATTTTTTCTCTTATGGTCATTTTAAACCTATCCTCCTCTATAAGACTAAATTTAGCCCTATATTAGTATTTACCCGATTATAGAAAAATAATGTAAGATAACTTACATTATTTTAATTTCCCACCATATTGAATTCTATTAAAAAGATTTGCATCAAAGTTATACATATTTGATTCTTTATCTTTATGGGTTATTAATGCTATTTCTATCATTTCATCAATTAATCTTTCAAAGGAATATCCCTTACCTTCCCATAGATAGAATCCAAATGAGCCTGGTATAGTATTTATCTCGTTTACAAACACATTTTCATCCTCATCTACTAGGAAGTCAATCCTTGCTGTGCCTTTAGCATCAATACATTTAAATGCCATCTTTGCCAGCCCTTCTATTGTAGTCCTAAGCTTATCTGGTATGTCTGCTGGAATTATCCTTCTTTCTCCTGAGGATTTACCACCTTTAGCATTGCTTTTTACATACTTGTCTTCAAATGTTAGTACGTCTTTCCATCCCAATGGCTCTTCACAAAGGGACGTTTCTAATTCTTCATCATATCCAAGTACTGCACAGTTGATCTCCCTTGGATTTTCTACTGCTTGCTCAATTATTACTTTTCTATCATAATTTACAGCTACTTCTATTGCTTCAACTAAAGCTGCCTGATCTTTTGCTATATTTATTCCAATACTTGAACCTAGGTTAGCAGGTTTTACAAATACTGGGTACTTTAGGCTTTCTTCTATTCCCTGAATCACTAAATCCTTATTATTCCTCCAATTGGATCTATAAAACCAGTGGTAGTTTACTATAGGGATTCCATTTGCCTTATAGACATCCTTCATAAGTATCTTATCCATTCCTACACTTGAAGCCAAAACCCCACAACCAGCATAAGGGATATCCATCAGCTCAAAAAATCCTTGTAGTGAACCATCTTCTCCATGTGTACCATGTACAGCAGGGAATACTGCATCAAGACTTCCTAATATCTTTTTCCCAAATAATCCAACACTTTCTGGATTAGGATATATATTATGATTACCACACTTTGGTGATAAAAATATCTCCTGTGCCTCTGATAAGTTATCCTTCTTAAAATTAGTAAAATCTAATAAACAATCTCCCGTTAACCATTTACCTTCCTTGCTTATGTAAATAGGTACAACTTCATATTTGTTCTTATTTATATTTTCCATTACTTGCATACCTGTGATTACAGATACTTCATGTTCAACACTTCTGCCCCCAAAAATTACTCCTATCTTTTGCATATACTTACCCTCTCCTATTCATTATAATTATCTGGTAAATCATTCTCAAATAGTACTACATCCTTAGGTCTAGTTATTTTTCCTAATCTATCTGTTGCTTCATCTAAATTATTTACTACAAATATATTTGAAGTATTAAAGTTTACTTCCATTAAGCCTTCATATATTGGTTTGGTCCTATTCTCTCCAACTAATATAACATAGTCACAGACTTTTCCAATGTTGACACCAAATTCTCTATTTGCCTCTTCTTCCATAGTCCCCAGTTCAATCATACCTGGAGTTACGATTATCTTTCTACCTTCTTTAAATTGGCTTATTACTTCAAGGGCTGCTTTTGTTCCTATAGGATTTGAGTTAAAGGCATCGTCTATTACTATAACTCCTGTTCCAGAGTCTATTATGTTGAGTCTATGGGGTATAGGTTGTATTCTAGAAATACCTCGACTAATTTCCTCTAGGGTCATACCTGCTGAAATTGCAACACATGCTCCTGCTAATATATTGTATATGTTATGTTTACCTAATAATTTTGTTGTGCAGGAAACACTATTCCCCTCTTTGTCCCTAAGTGTAAAGGTTGAGCCAAGCTCTGAAACTACTATATCATCTGCATAGACATCAAGATTTTCAACTTCCTCTAAACCATAGAGTAATTTTTCCTTGAAAGTCTTATCTGCTATTTTCTTTAGATGCTCATTATCATAATTAAAAATAGCTACTCCATCAGCTGGTAATTCTTCAATTAACTCGTATTTGGTTTTCATTATATTATCAACATTCTTAAATGTTTCTATATGGACTGGCCCAATGGAAGTGATCACCCCTATATTAGGTTGGCAAAGTTCTGCTACTTCCTTAATTTCACCTATATCCCTTGCTCCCATTTCAGCTACAAATACCTGGTGATCCTTGTTCAGTTCATTATTGATAACTTTTGACAATCCCATTGGTGTATTATAGGATTCAGGAGTGTTAAGCACATTATATTTTTCTTCCAATATTGTACCTATTATAAATTTGGTACTTGTCTTTCCAAAGCTTCCTGTAATACCTACTACAGTTAAATCATCTCTCTCTTTTATCTTCCTTTGAGCTGAATCATAGAAACCTTGATTTATATTTTTTTCAATTGGTAGCATTATTGTATTAGATATCATCATGATATCAGGTTGAAATCTATAAACCAAAAATGCCAATATTAGTATAAGTACTAATATCAATGAACCTTCAAGAATTAAATATAACAAAATTGGCAAAAGAACCAATATCCCACTTACAACAATATTTGCTATATAAAGTCTTGTGGCCCTTTGAGTAAATACCAGTGGTTTTTTCACAGTATGAGTACCCTTGCTAAAGCTGTATGCCCTCTCCTTGTTGTTTTGTATCCATTTTTTATAGTTATCTGAGTTGTATTCTTCCAATTGAATCATGTGCAAAGAATTCTTAGACCTCTTTGATATAAGAATCAATGTAATAATTAGAATGGCTAACCCTATAATATAATCCATAATTTACCTCCCATTAAAAAAAGCATTTATAACTGCCCTAAATTTATTAAAGTCGTCTAAATACGAATAATGCCCTGCCCCTTCAAAAACAACTAATCCGCTATCTTGAATTTCCTTTTCCATTGTATGTGCCATATATAGAGGAGTATCCATGTCTTGGTCTCCCCAAATGATCAAAGTTGGTGCTTTAATTGTTTTTAATAAATCTTTTAGGTTTTCATTGACTACTCTGACAAAAATCTTTCTCATAATACCTGACGAATCTTTGTAATCATCTGATCCAAATTTTTTGTAGAATTTCTCCATCCTTTTCTCATTTCTAATCCAGAAAAGGAAATTTTTGTAAATGAATCTTAAACTTTTAAAACTATAAACTTTTATGTAATATTTAAGCCCTCTTTTTGGTATAAGTCCTGCACTATCTATTAGTACTATTTTATTTACCATGTGAGGATATTTAGAACCCATTATAATAGATAACTTTCCCCCAAAGGAATGTCCAATAAAGCTTGCCTTGTCTATACCTTCATCAATCAAAAAATTCTTGATTATATCCGCATACTCAAATGAACCCATAGGCTCATTAGGTTGCTGTGATTCCCCAAATCCAGGTAAGTCTAAAGCATACACCTTAAATCTATCCTTTAGGATGTTTACTATGGACAATACAGTGTTGATATTGCAACCCCATCCATGAAGTACTACAATAGGGTCTCCTTGACCTTCAACTATATAATTAATATTTAATCCATTAATTTCTTTGATCATAATTCTACCTCTTCTTGATTTTTCCCAACATTTAACATTTTCAAAACACTATTGAGAATTACTACTAGCTATATAATATTCTATTATCCACAATAAAACATTATATCATATTACTAGATATTTATACAGTGAAAAGTGTCACTTTCACATGATTCCAACTACTATCTATCAGGTCTTGAAAATTATCAAAATATAAAAAATCTTCTTACCTAAATAAGAAGATTTTTATCATTAGCCTATATTAGAATAGTAGTCCAGACCCAAATAAGTCTGCAAATACTAATGCTACAATTGTCATTAAT
>CAZXWU010000102.1:4908-6469 GCA_964644495.1 uncultured Tissierella sp. | reverse complement strand
ACTTTTTGATTAAAAATCGGTTAAAACTTTTTGGTTATAAATCGACTTAAAATATTTTGTTGTTTTTCTGTGTACTAAACAGTAGAAATTTATCTAAATCTTTGATTTAGATAAATTTCACTGGAAGGCTAAAGCAAGTGAAGTATCTTTTCTATCCTACTCTTCAACAACTTCTTCTTCATCGTCTTCAAAATAACATCCACAATCTTCATCATCGCAGCAATCATCATAGAAGTCAAAATCAAAATCTTCATCAAACTCATCTATGTCATATACTTCTTCTTCTACATCTGCTAAATCTTCATCAATAAAATTCACATATTCTTCTAAATCTACTTGGTCTTCAATAACCTCGTCTAAAACTTCAGCAAATTCACCTAATACATCGATGATTTGCACAAGTAATTTACCTTCACTAGTAGACTCATCTACACCTAATCCATCTGCTAGGCCTTGTAAATATGATACTTTTTGGAATAAATAATCCATCCTAATCCCTCCTGTTTTTTATATTTTTATACTCTAGACATATATTCCCCAGTTCTAGTATCAATTCTGATGACATCACCCAAATTGACAAACAAAGGAACATATATGGTAAGACCTGTTTCAACTGTTGCTGGCTTTGTAGCACCTTGTGCAGTATCTCCTTTGACTCCAGGTTCAGTTTCAGTAATTTCTAATTCAACAAAATTAGGAGCTTGAACTTCAAAGGCCTTACCTTGATAGAAACGTATGGTTGCATTGTCATTTTCTTTAAGATATTGTATAGCTTCTTCAACAGAGTCCCTATCTAAAGGCAATTGCTCATATGTTTCTGTATCCATAAAATAATATAATTCTCCATCATTGTATAAGTATTGCATTTCCTTAGTCTCAATATTTGCCCTTTCAAGTCTCTCAGTTGGATTGAAAGTCACATCCTTAGTAGATCCAGACATTACATTTCTTAGCTTTGTCCTTACGAAGGCAGCACCTTTACCTGGTTTAACGTGTTGGAAATCTATTACTTGATACACATCCCCATCATGAACAAAAGTAATTCCTTTTCTAATATCTCCTGCAGAAATCATTAATATTCCTCCATTCCCAAATACCTTGTATATTGAGATTTTCTGTCTCATAGCCATTATATCAATATCTATTATTTACCACAAGAGCAAAGTTTATTATATTTGATTATAGACTAATTAATTACTTTTAATAACATCAATTCTTAAATCAATAAATCCAGGTAGATAAACCCCATAATAATAGACCTCTTCCTTTTTTGTAGAAAAGACAATGTTTTCAAGATCCAGGTCACCCCCACCTCTATAGATGACTTTGCCCTCAATCTCAAGCCTTCCTCCATCTTCTATACTTAAAGAACCTCCATTAATTATCAGGTTTCCTTGTAGTTTAAAAGGAGACTTTATTATCAAATCTCCTTCACAATAGATATTACCCTTAATAAAAATATCTGCATTATTGTTTTCTTTTTTTCCAATAGTAAGCTCAGGCCTATGATTCCAGCTAGCCTTACTGTTGATCAATTGAATTTTACTGGTTAAGCTTCCGC
>CAZXWU010000102.1:0-4898 GCA_964644495.1 uncultured Tissierella sp. | reverse complement strand
TAAACCAATCAAACCCACTTTCACCAATCAATTTTTCATGTATAAATCCATCCCCTTCCAAACTTATAGTATTGGCAGACCCTGTCCAGTGAGTCTTGTGATCCTGGATGTCTTCGCTCATCTTGTCCATCAAGAGGTGTAATTCATCTACCATATCATATTCTTCAAGGATAGTCTCACTTATATAGGCTTCTTTTAGTTCAAATATCCTATTGATAGGCTTTCCAGTGACCCTTACATGGTTTTTCATGCCATCCTCCTCTATATCAATGTTTAGAATCATAGATGTGGTTTCCTCATAATTAAGCCTATTTTTAGATAATTTAAAGGCCTCATTGGTCCCTTCCAACCTTATACTTGCTGATTTGATAGAAGATGCTAAATCCGAGTTCTTAGTGATGTCTATGGAAAAACTATCGGGAATACCATCCCTATTTGAATCGTCCTCCTTGTAAGGAGGGACCCTAGTTCTGATGATTTCATATATTTCTGGTATCAATATATGATCAAGGTTTTCACTATCATATAGGAGTCTATTTACCCTATCCTCACTATTTAACCTAGCTTGTATATTCTTCCGATTATTAGAAACTATATGAGCCTGTAAGGTCACAAAATATGTCATATATGTACATGAAACCATTACAAGAGTCATGATCATAAGTATAATTACAGAAATAAAGCCCTCTCTTTTCATTTAACACCTCATATTAGTCCATAGGACATCTCAAGTAGATTAATGTTTGTAAGTCTAATGACCTATCCCCTTCATAGAATTCAATCTGCAGTTTAATAGTATTATTTTCAATATCCAAAAAGGTATTAGATATATCCATGATTCCTTGAGAGATCTGATTATGACCTGAAAATTCATTGCCATCAAAAAATGATTCACGATGAGTGGTATAAGCTATACGTACCAGTTCATTATCCTTCTGGTAGTAGCTTATATACTTATAATTTGTTGTCTTAAAGTCATCATATGGTGTATAGGCCTTTTTATCCTTATTGATATAGCTTGCCTCTTCCTCCATAACAACAAAGCCAATATTATTGGGATATTCACTATCGTAATCTTTAAATTTTGAACTTGATATTATCTTATCAGCAGACATGACTTCGCCCTTTATATATTCAATAGCATACCTGCTATTGAACAATAGAAGGTCCATATCATCCCCTTGCTTAGTTGACCTAGTAGAGAAATATAAAATAGAAAAGGTAGATGATAATAGAATAGACATGATTGCTATACCAACTACAAGTTCTATCAAAGTAAATCCTCTTTTACCTGAGTATAGTTCCCTTAAATTCAACATCCGAAATATTTCCTCCGTGAGAGTTAGATTTAATAATAATGCTTATATCAAGAAAATTTTCACAATAATCTCGTTTGATTATTACAGCCTCATATTTTTCCAAATAATAGTCATCCAAATCATCAAAGATAGTCTCATTACTTAGGGTCAATTCTTCGATTATAGCCATAGAATAGTCATCCTTAGATGACAACCTTTCATAGATGGACTCACCTAGATAATTCATCTCAGTAGAAGCTATAATCTTCCCATAGTTAGAATAGGATGAAGCTAGAAGAGGAAAGGACAATGAAGTTATCAAGCCTATAAAGAATAAGCCAACTATTACATCCATTAAGATAAAACCTTTATTCTTCATTATTTACCACACCTTCATTCCAAGTATATTTCAATTCTTCCTGTAGCAGGAGTAAGGCTTATTCTATACCTATTATTCAAGTCAGTGTCTATGAAGATAGTATTGCTGTTTCCTGTAGTTCCACTAGGATTAAATATAAAATTTGCAACTTTATTATTATTGCAAAAGCTTAGACCCTGACTAAAGGTCTTGGTTTTAATTGGAGGACTTGTCTCTGTAGTCTTTATAATATATTTATCATCATCATGGAAAAAGAATACATGGTATCGCTTATTTTCAACTATAGCCATATTTCTTGCATATAAGAGATCCTTTCTAAACTCAGTCAGTTCTTGCTTCTCCTTCATAGCCCTAAATAATCTCATATTAGGTAGTCCCATGGATAAAAGGATAGAAAAAAGGGCTATAACTATTAATATCTCTATCAATGTATAGCCCTTTCTGTCTGTCATATTAATATCTCCACTCATTTAGAATGTAAAGCATATATGAAACTTCAGCTCTTGTAATTTTGTTGTTTATACTATTATAAGAAGAGGATTTTACCTGTTTCTCATATAGCATTCTAGCAGAAGTGTTGTACCATTTAAAGTTTGGATCATCAAGCAGCCTTGCCATTATAAGCTCTATCTCCTTATAGGAAATAGGATTTCCAGGTCTAAAGGTCTCATCAGGATAACCTATTATCAAGCCATGACTTATGCCATAAGAAATTACCTTGTCATAGTAATTAAAGGTAGAATAATCCTCAAAGACATCTATGTTTGTAGTAGTCCTAGGTAAGGTCCAGTTGTAGGCCCTAGAAAGTAGGGTTAAAAACTCCGCCCTTGAAATATTTCTTTCTGGTCTAAAGGTCTCATCAGGATAGCCAGTGATGATATTTCTTCTAACCATAGCATTGATTTCTTCCTTGGCCCAGTGACTTCGAACATCTGTTAACAAATCATGATTTCTATCCAATAAAATAGTATATATATTGTCCCCAGGTCTTATGGTATTGGGATTAATCTGGGCTATTATGCCACCTTCTTCAACTAGAGAAGAAAGATAAGTCCATTTACCATCAACCCATTTATAGATACCGCCAGACTCATCACCATAGTATTCCATAGCAATAGATATAGACTTTGAATTATTCAAATTTTTACTAGGATTTGAAATCTCAATATTATATATATCAGATGCCTTTATATATCTGGTCTGGTCAAAAGAATATTTCTCATTAAATACCCTCTCTATACTTACAGCCGTATCATTATAGAAGCTACCAGGTTCAATATCTAGAATTATGGACCCATCTGCCCCAGCCAAGGTCCCACCAGCTATAGTCATTATATCAAAGGCTATCTTTTCGGTGACTTGCCCTCCTATGAGTTCCTTATAGGTTGCATCATAGCTTTCAGAAAATCCTATCCAAAATCCATTTAGGAAAGAACCCCTATAGGAATTTGATAGATAAATCAGTCTATACTCAGCACTGATGGCAGATGATAATGATTTGTGTCTAGTCCAGTCCATATCCTTGTTTTCGATATAGTCCTTACTAGCCATCATCTGTCCCTTGGATACCCCAGCAGTCTTACCTGATTCATCAGCCTCTTTATAGGAATTATAGTAGCCCTCAGTATAGCCCTCTTCATAGCCTTGCTTAAATCCATTTATAAAGCCAGTTTGGTAGTCATCTGATAATCTACTTAGATTATAATCCCTTCTTATAGAGCTATCTGATGGAAGATCCCTCTTAGAGCTAAAAGATCTACCTTCAAAATAATCCCTATCACCATATATACTGCCTAAAACAAAGCCAATATCATAGCCATCAGTGACAGCACTAGCATTTATGGTGTCAATATTAAACAATAAGGCATGCTCAAAGGCTTCCTCATAGGCTTCTTGGAATTTTACTTTAAACTCACTAAGAAAAGCCCTCCTATATTCTGAAGTTTGCCTATCCAAGTCAAACATATTGCTTATCTGTCTATCTGTAGGTATGGCTCTTGACCAATTTGATCTAGACCCCTTATAAAAATCATCATAAGCATAAATTTCGCCTAAACTTTCACCTAGAGACTCAGCGTAATTCAACTCAACTTCTACTATCGCCTCTTCCCCTAATAGTCTTGCTCTAGCCTCAATATATCCAGCTTCAAATCCATCCTTATAGCCATCTATAAAACTATTTACATAAGAACGTGTCTGTCCGGATAGCTGTCTACTATACCTATTTTCAATATTTCTATCATCTAGTTCCCTTATCCTTCCGGGAGTAGCTGGTATATCTATTGTATTTGTATCTTCAGCTTTATCTTCATTTTCATCTTCAACATCTTCATCATCACTAGGACTTCTTTCTCCATAAACTGTCATCACATAGTCATAGCCATCATAATTACCATCTTTATATCCTTTATCATAGGCTTCGTCATCCTCAGCCGCAAAGGCTATAGATACATTAAATAACATAACTAAGATTAATAAATAAGATATCAATCTCTTAATCTTCATAGTATCACCCCTTAGTGTCTCTTCAAGACAAGTACTTTGCCCAGGGTTAATATATCACCTGGATTTATATCATTTAGTTTCATAATCTCATTTTTGTAATTAAGAGTTCCATATGTTTTTCTAGAAATGTCTGATACAGTGTCTCCCTCTTCTACAACATAGAAGATAAAGGATTCTTGACTCTCTGAACTAGACGCATTTTCATTTAATCTATAGAAGGCCTCCATCTTATCAATCAACAAGACACCAAAATCATCCCTGTTTTCAGGTATTTCAAAGTATAGATAATCCAGTGATAATGGATAATTAGCCATTCCAGCTGGAGAGCTTGTCTCTAAATAATTCCATCCCAACCAGGTGATTCCTTCCGTTAATTCCGCTTCAAATATTTCCTTGTTTTGGCCAGTAAATCTCAAGCCTAAAGTACCAGGTGAATAATCAAAGGCGTATACCCAGACACCTATACTATCAGCTGGTATCTTAAAGTCCATATTTGATCTTGTTAAGTCAACATAGGCCCTGTTTTCATCTTCAACAGCAAGGATATTGTACTCTAAACGCATAGAATACTTACCAGCTTTAGCAATAGATGAAGGTGTTACATTACCCTGCACCCTAGGGCTAGATGGTATAAAGGTATAGTTTTTATAATCAAAGCCATGGAGGAGTTCCTTCCTATAGCCCTCTTTATCATCAGGACTGGTTATGATCTCACC
>CAZXWU010000101.1:0-6583 GCA_964644495.1 uncultured Tissierella sp. | reverse complement strand
CTTTTACAGAACAACTAATCAATGATGATGAAGTATTTGCACTTGTTGGCCACTTCGGTACTCCAACAATAGGTGCTACTCTTGACCTATTAAAAGAGAGTGGAATACCAACAGTATATTTTGCAGCTGGAATAGGTGCATTATACAATGAAAATGCAAATAGTGTTCCAGAAGGAAAGGGACTTTTCCCAGTTCAACCAATTTATGTAACAGAAGGTAGGCTTATAGTTGCAAGAGCGGCTGAAGAGCATGGAGCTAAAAAAATTGGTGTTATTTATACAAATGACGACGCAGGAAAAGACTTATTAGCAGGAGTAGAAAATCAAGTTGAAAAACTCGGTGTAGGCTATGAAGTATCTAAAGAGCAAGTAAATCCAGGTGAAACAGATGTATCTTCAGCTGTATTGAAGATGAAAAACGAAGATGTTGATGTAATAGTAGCAGCGTCAATACAAGCTACATTTCCTACAATTGTTAAGGGTCTTATATCACAAGGTGTTGATAAACCAGTATTTACAACTTATGTAAACGCTGATGCAACAACAATAGGTAACTTTGCTACAGATTATGCAGGGATTTCAAATAAGTTCCCAATATATTCAAACACTTGGGTAGACGTAAGTGATGAGGAAGAGTTAGGAGAATTTGCAAATGGAATGGCTGATTATGGTGAGCCAGAATATGCAGGCAATGCCTATGCAATGGCAGGTTGGATAGCAGGACACTTTATGGCAGAAGGACTTAGAAGAGTAGGAGATAAGCCATTAAACTGGGAAACATTTATGGATATAATGGAAAAAGATGAATTCAAGATACCTATGGGTGGAACAGTTAATTTTGCAGATGGAAAGCGCCTAGGAACACAGGTTATGTCACTGCTAAAAATTACAGAAGATGGGACACAATGGGAAAATGTAAGAGTTTTTGAAGACTTAAATGAGATAATAGATAGGATAAAGTAAAACAACAGAATAATATAAGACACATTAGAGTTTATCTGATAGATTAGCCCCTATGTTAATCTATCAGATAGACTAACATAGGGGCTAATTATTTAAAACATGGAAAAATTATAAAACAATAATTAGGAGGCTGTGCAATGAAATCTAAAGTAATTTCAATGGATGAAGCACTTAAAGTAGTAAAGAATGGTACAAGATTAATGCTTGGAGGTTTTATTGATGTAGGTTCACCTATTAAGTGCATAGAAGAGATTTGTAAGAAAGAAGTAAAAGATTTAATTCTTATGGCAGTAACCCCTGGGATGACTGATTTTGGCAAATCTATGCTATACAAAAACAAGCAGGTAAAAGAACTTATCTCATCTCATGTAGGTACTTCAGCTGAATCTACAGAGGAATATTTAGCTAATGATTTGTTAGTAAAAGAGTTTTTTCCAATGGGAACTTGGATGGAGAAGGTACGTGCAGGCGCAATGGGGTTAGGAGGGGTATTGGTTCCAGTAGGTGTTGGTATTTTAGATGAACCAGGATTGTTTCCTAATTTAGAACAGCCGAAGAAGGTTGTTAATGTGAATGGCTTAGATTGCTTTATAGAACCTGCCTTAACAGCAGAAGTTTCTATAGTTAAAGCGTGGAGAGCAGATGAGTTTGGGAATCTAGAATTCAGAGGAACAAGTATAAATGATAATGCAGAGGTAGCTATGGCTGGTAAATATACAATTGCGGAGGTAAACGAAATAGTGCCTGTAGGTAGTATAAAGCCTGAGAGGGTTGGTTGTCCAGGTGTGTTTATTGATGCAGTAGTTCAGGGTTATACTGTAGAAGAGCAAGATAACATATACCGTAAGATATGGCTCCAACAGGGGAAATTAGATAAAGAGGAGGAACAATAATGAATGCTAGAGAGATTATTGCAAGAAGAGCTGCTCAAGAATTAAATGATGGTGAAGTTGCTAATCTGGGATTTGGTATACCTACTCAAGCAGTTAATCACTTGCCAGAAGGTGTAAACCTAATTATGCATTCAGAAAATGGAGCATTTGGATTTGGAGGTAAACCAAAATACAATGAAGCTAATTCAGATATTTCAAATGCAGGGGCAGAACCAATTACATTTTTACCTGGTTCAGCTTGTATGCCGCTTGCTACATCATTAGGAGCTATGAGAAATGGATATATTGATGTAACAATATTAGGGGCATTAGAAGTAGATCAACTTGGTAACATAGCAAATTGGGCTGTAAAAAGAAATGGATTGTGGTGGCCAGGTATAGGTGGAGCCATGGACCTAACCTACGGAACAAAAAAAATTATAGTCACATTGCAACACACTGATAAAAAGGGAAATTCTAAAATAAAGAAAGAATGTAAACTACCTTTAACTGGAAAAAACTGTGTTAAAACAATAATTACAGAGAAGGCAGTTTTTGATGTTGGAGATAATACATTAATTTTGAGGGAAGTTTTTCCAGGCTTGACAGTGGAAGATATAAAGGTTGTAACAGATGCAGATTTTATTGTAAGTGAAGATTTTAAGGAAATGAATATTTAAAATGAAATATTGTTATAAAACAAATAAATTCTGTAGGGGATGTGAAGTATAAGTGGATATTTACAAGGAAGATTTGATATTAAGAGCAAAAAAATTTACTGAAGAAAATGTAAAGCCAATAGCCAAGGAGTTAGATGTAAACAATCGTTGTCCAGAAGAATTATTTGACCTAATGAGAGAAGAGGGCTTTTTTAAATCTCAATTCCCATTAGAATATGGAGGATATGAAAAAAAATATGAAACTGCATTCAACATATTGAGAGAAATAGCTAAGGGGAGCCCAGGAATAAGTCTTCTTTATGTAGTACACTGGATGGCTACGGATATGCTATTAAAATATGGTACAGATGATCAAAAGGAAAGATATTTAAAAGATTTAGTAGAGGGTAAAAAGATAGCATCTTACTCAGTAAGTGAAGAAGTTGCTGGCTCAGATATTGCAGGAATAGAGACTGTTGCTGAGAAGGTAGAGGATGGGTGGAAGCTAAATGGTACAAAGTATTATGTAACGAATGGTAGTATAGCCGATTTATTTTTTGTGTTATGTAAAACATCTCTTGACAAGGGTTCGAGGGGCATGAGTTTATTTATAATAGAAAAGGAAACTAGAGGGGTGGATATAACTTATTGTGCTGACAAGATGGGTTTTAGAAGTTCTGTAACTACTAATTTAGTTTTAAAAGATTGCATAGTTTCAGAGGGAAATTTATTAGGAAAAGTAGATAAAGGTCTTAAGATTGCCTTAGAGGGACTGGTAGGTGGAAGACTTGGTATGGCAGCTATTGGAGTAGGAATTTCCGAGATAGCATTTTACGAAGCTATTGAACATTCAAATAATCGGGAAGCATTTGGAAAACCGATTTCAAAGTTGTTTTCCATACAAGATAAGATTTCAGATATGTACGTAAGGCTTGAAGGATCAAAGGCACTATTTTATAAAGCTTGTGAAGCTAGAGATAAAGGCGAAGACTATTCTTTGGAAGCATCTGTTGCAAAAGTTGCTGCTGGTGAAGCCGTAAATAGAATATGCTATGAAGCTATACAAATTATGGGAGGTGCTGGATACATTAGTGACAATAATGTGGAAAGATACTATAGAGATGGAAGATTGCTTGATATAGGTGTAGGGACTAAGGAAGTATTAAATATGATAATTGGATCTACTGTGTTGAGTAAAAACAATAAATAAGCCCATTATAGAAAGAAGGATTATAATGAAAGATATTAAAGTAAAAGAAATTGCATTAATTAACGGTGAAACATACAGATATAGACAATATATAGGTGGAGAGAAGATTATAATTTTAGTTCATGGAAACATGGCTACTTCTAAGTTTTATCACGAACTTATAAATGAATTACCAGAAGAATATACTGTTTATGCAATCGATTTAAGAGGATGCGGAGGTTCTACTTATAATAGACCAATAGATACCTTAAGAGACCTTGCTGGAGATTTAAAACTATTTGCTGATGAATTAAATTTGACGAAATTTGATCTATTAGGATGGTCAACAGGTGGAGCTGTAAGTATGCTATTTTGTTCAAGTTATGGATATATGATTAGTAGATTAATTTTAGTGGCTTCAGCCGGAGTGTCTGGATATCATTCTTATGGAATAGAAACTGATGGAAGCAAAATTTTATTAAAAACCAAAAAGGAAATGAAAGAAGATAGTAATAAAATAGCACAGCTAAAAGCATTAGAAAACAAGGATAAAGCTTACTATAAAAGCCTATGGGATGTTGCAATATACAATAAAAACAAGCCTGCTCCAGAGGTGTATAATAAACATATAGAAGAAAGTTTGCTTCAAAAAAATCTAATAGACATATTATATGGTTTAAATAGATTTAATATATCAGATTATTATAATGGTTTGAGTATGGGAACGGGGGAAGTAAAAAACATAAAAGTACCTACGACATTAATACAAGGTGAAGATGATCTATTAGTATCCGTTGATGAAGCTAAAGAGTTAAAAGAGGCTATAGGGGAAAATGCGAAACTTATACTAGTAAAAGAATGTGGGCACTCCCCTATGGTAGATGCATTGGAAGTACTAGTAAAGGTTATAGCTGAATATTAGAGATTATTGTAGCATGAAAAACTTGGGTAAAGAAAGGATGTATGGGAATTATGGGGGAAAATAAATCATATAAGATCTTAATCATTACTTTTTTAATATGTATGGTTCTGAACACATCTATTAGTATTGGTATTAATGAATTAAGCGTTGTAGATGTGTGGGGAATACCAGATGAAACTTCTTTAGAAGTATATTTCAATTCACCTGTGGCAATGTCTAAGGATTCTTATGGGAATATTTACGTGGCAGATACGGGCAACAATAGAATTGTGAAATTAGATCAAAATGGAAATATCCTTAAGAAATTTGGAACCCTTGGAGTTGGACATGGAAAATTTGATACACCTTTTGGGGTAGCAATTGACAACAAGGATAATATATTAGTTGCAGACACAGCAAACTATCGGATTCAAAAGTTTGATTCTAACTGGAACTTTATTACTTCCTGGGGTTCTTTTGGGGATGGGGCGAGTCAATTTGGTTTACCCAGGGAAATAGGAATTGACAGTCAAAATCGATATCATGTTTGTGATGAATTTCATGATAGAATTCAGGTATTTGGTGAAGATGGATCATTTTTATATGAATATGGAGAAAGGGGTACAGCTAATGGAGAATTTAGATTACCCCAGGGGATTGCTATAAAACAAGATGAAGGTGGAGACAAAGTATATATATGTGATACCTTTAATAATAGAATACAAGTATTAGATGTTCAAGGAAATTACATTGAACAACTGGGAACTGGAGAACCAGGGGATAGCTCTACTAAGTTTTTCTATCCTAGAGGAGTAAACATTGATTCTAATGGAGATGTATATATAGCAGATACTTTTAATCATAAAGTTAAGAAGTTTGATAATAATCATGTGTATAAATATTCTACAAATATAGGTCTTGTCAATTTAGAGCCTGCATTTCCTTGCCAAGTCTTGCCTATAGGCGATGGTGATTTTATTGTTTCTGACACAGGGAATAGTCAATTAATTAAGTTTAATGGATATTCAACCTATGCTTCAAAAAATTCAAATATAGGAAAATTAAGAACAGATGATAAAATATTTTCTGGGAGCACTGGGGTAGCTGTAGATTCCACTGGAAATGTTTATATTACCGATAGTTTAAATCATCGTGTGCAAAAATTTGATGATTCTGGCAAATTACTAGACAAATGGGGGGGTAATAGTGGTGATGGGGGACCAGGAGCTTATGGCATATACTATTGGCAATTTACTACCCCTAAACAAATATCCTACGATAAGAAATATGATAATTTAGTAATTGCAGATACAGGCAATTCACGGATTCAAGTTTTTTCTAAAAATGGAACTTGGTTAAGAAACTTTGGATATGGTCATTTACTTTTACCTGTAGGCGTGTGCACGGCTAGTAATGGCTACACATATGTTGCAGATACAGGAAATAATAGAATTGTGAAGTTTAATTCTTTAGGTTACTTTGCGGGGAGTTGGGGGTCAGAAGGAATGGGAGATGGACAATTTAGGCAACCATTCTTTATATCTTGTGATTCTCAAGATAATATCTATGTAGTAGATAGAAATAACAGCCGTATTCAAAAGTTTGATAAGAATGGTAATTTTGTTACCAAATGGGGAACTAATGGAGGTTTTCCAGTAGAAGATCCCTTAGAAAATTGGGGTGTAGGAGATGGGGATTTATTCTTACCAATAGGTATCACAATTGATGCTAATGATTATGTTTATGTTACAGATAGTTCTAATAATAGAGTACAGAAATTCACCTCCGATGGAACTTTCATCGAAAGTTGGGGACATTTTAGTGGAGAAGATGGAGGATTCTTTTCACCTCAAGGAATAGCATGTGGGATAAATGGTGAACTTTATATAGTAGATGGTCTACTTAATAAAGTTACAAAATTTGCTCCCTAATTTGAATGAAGATCTAAATGATATATTAAAAAGAATAGAATAATATAATAGAATTTTAAAACT
Source organism: uncultured Tissierella sp. (assembly GCA_964644495.1). GTDB lineage: Bacteria > Bacillota > Clostridia > Tissierellales > Tissierellaceae > JAAYTL01. The sequence goes on along the minus strand of CAZXWU010000101.1, from coordinate 6 downwards.
AGGTAG
>CAZXWU010000100.1:0-6687 GCA_964644495.1 uncultured Tissierella sp. | reverse complement strand
GAAAAGAAGGACTTCACCTTAACACTAAAGGGTCATATCAATCTTATAAGTGCTAAATTCTTAGAAGGTACTAATGGCTATCAATTAGATATATTGTGTAGGGGGCCGCTCTGGAAAGAAGGCCTTGATTTCAAACATGGTACAGGACATGGAATAGGATATCTTTTAAATGTACACGAAGGACCACATAGAATCGCATCAGCCCCTAATGATGTAGCTTTAGAAAAGGGAATGGTAGTATCCATAGAACCAGGTGTATATAAGGCAGGAAAACACGGAATTAGAATTGAAAATATAGTAGTAGTAGATGAGGATAAGGAAACAGACTTTGGAAAGTTTATGAAGTTTGAAGTCCTATCCTATGTACCAATAGATCTAGAGGCAATAGATGTAAGTTTGTTATCAAATGATGAAAAACAATGGTTAAATAACTATCACAACCATGTATATAATAAGTTGTCGCTATATTTAAATGAAGAAGAAAAGGCATGGTTAAAATATAATACTAGATCAATATAAGAAGGCGTATGCCTTCTTTTCTTTTTGGGAAATTCTACAATTTAGTTATAGTATCTATAAATTCAACAAAAGTCCAAATATTATGATAGAGTTAAATCATAAGATCTATTGAACGTGATTTATAAGAGAGGGGATTGTATGAAAAAGAAAATTTTAATAATCTTACTAATCATCCTATTATTAATTATTATTATAGTTCCATTACCCTATCCTTTAAAACAAAATATAGTGGCAAATCAAATTGACAATGCCACACATGATAAACAGCAAGTTTCTGTAATCATTGATGGTGTTTACTATAAATCATTAGCCTTTGATGATCGATTTGTTGGTAGATTTGAGGTGGAAGGATTAGATAATGTGGATAGAGAAGTATCAATGCGTTTATCACAGGACAAGGAAACTAATATGAATCTATTAACTACAAATGAACCAGTTAATAGAATTGTACAGAACAATATGTTTGACGAGTTTGTAATTTGCATTTTTGTTTCAGATGAGGAAGGCAAAGCAACATGGGGAAATGATCAGGGTATTACCATTACTACTTTTGATTCTATGAATGAAGTGATGATATTTTTGAATGTAGAATAGTAGAATTAGGCTTCATATTGTTGTTATGCTGAGGGGTGTGAGGGGTGTGCAATTCGAGAACCGTCCCCGACTTGCACTCTGGATGACAAACAAGTGACTTTCTCACTGGTCCCGGACGTGAAACTTTGCTCATTCTTCCCATCTGAATGTTTTGCATATATTTTGGGAAATACTTCAGAAAGGTCGAACGTCTCAGAGGTATGTGTCCCCTTTGTTTACGTGCAATATAAAATTAAAAAATAAAGTCAACACTTTTAGCTTCTTATTCGTCTTATATGTGAAGACATTAAAAAAGGAGGGCTAGATTGATAGATCTATTATACAAGGATTATTATAATAAACTTTTGTGGTATTGTATGAGTCTCTCCAGAAGTAATACTTCTATGGCAGAAGATATAGTGCAGGAGACCTTTATAAAAGGATTGGAAAATGCACATATCCTTAATGAATTGTCTGAGCCTCAATGCCGTTCTTGGTTATATAAAACTGCTAAAAATATCTTTATTGATAGGGTAAGGCGTATAGCAAATGAACCTATGATTGAAGAACCCTTATTTAAAGAAGATGATTTAAGCAGAATTATAGTAAGTCAATTGTGTGCTTATTTACCAGATAAAGAGAGGGTATTGTTTTGGATGAGGTATATAGATGGATACTCTTCTACTGAACTTGGTGAGATGTTTGATTTACCACCATCAACTATTAGGTCAAGATTATCTTCTGCAAGAAACAAGATGTCTAAAATATATTTTATGAAAGGAAAAGGTGATTGATTTGGAAGGAAAAAAATTAATAATTAATTCGGCAGTATGTGATGCAAGAAATGTTTCAGAGACAACCCTTGAGTCCTATACAGATATAAGTATAAACGCAGCTATCGTTTTAGTATCTCAAGAAAGTAAAGACCTTATGGCAAAGTATAATGTAGCCATGAATACAGCAGGGGTGACAGAGGTTCCCAAAGATGCTGAAATTATGATTCAAAATGGAACATATGAAATCTCAGATAGTGCTAGATTCTCAAAACCAGTAGTATTAATTGTAAACGGTAGTTTAAATATAGAAACAAGGTCCCAAGAAGTCTTAGACAAATTTATCTTAATTCAGGTTAACGGCTCTGTTTCATACCCATCTGATATAAAAGATAAGCTACCAATAATTAAAGTTAATGGTAGTATAGATTCTTATCCTGGGGATGCCATCAGACTTAAAAGTAAATTGATTATGGATAAGACATTTATCCTAAGGGCAAAAGGGGAAAAGTATTATGTGAAAAATAAGCTTATTATTTCAGATAAAGATTTAAACATAGCTTATTTAAAAGAGGCAGGAGCTACATTTATTACAAAGAAGGCTATTATAGCTGAGAACTTATTAGAAGACGCTTTAGCTCTTTTTGATGAACATGTGGAAATAATAACCATACCTGATGGACTTGTTTATACAAATGGCAAGCTACTGAATGATGTTTTAATAAGAAAACATGGAGACAAACTATATGTAGATGGAGACTTAACTATAGATTTTGAAAGCGAAAGTGCTTTAGAGAAGTTAAAGAGGCTGAAAGTAGAGGGGACTGTATATATATATGATAAATTTATTGATAGATTTCATAATATAGATCCAGAATACAATGATATTGAACAAGTAAAAGGAGCTTCTATTGGAGATAGACCATTTTTAACTATTGATAAACGAAAGTTAGATAAGTATATAGAAGGGGTTAGGGTTTATGATTGTGGTATTGTAAATATAAAAGATGACATAGATCCAGATGAGATAGAAGAAAAGTTTGAATTTGTAGACTGTGGAGTTATTAACTGTAGTGAAGAACAAAAAAGTGCTATAGAAAGTGTTTCAAAGAATGTGGGATTGATCACAGGCAGTCAAAATGGGAAAATGGATATGTTTAAAGACCTATTGGGTGGATTTGGAAAATCAGATAGTGATACAAAGGTTATCAATGCCGCTAGTTATACCATGTAGATAAAAAAATGCTTCTTGCAATTCGGGGACGGTTCTCGAATTGCAAGAATTGTATTCATCTATTATTCTAAAGTATTATTAGAATGAACCCAAACAGCAATACATTGTTTGGGTTCATTTTATTTGATTTGTACGAATGAATTTAATATTTATGGTATAATATATCTATACAATATTAAAGGGTGAAATTATGTTTAATATAGATGAAGAACTGAAAAAACTACCTGATAAACCAGGTGTATATATAATGAAGGATAAGTCTGATGAGATAATATATGTAGGTAAAGCCATATCCTTAAAAAGTAGGGTTAGGCAATATTTTCAATCATCTAAAAATCAAGGGCTTAAAGTAAGAAGTATGGTTAGCCATATTACAGAGTTTGAATATATTATAGTAGATAATGAAGTAGAAGCCCTAGTACTTGAAGCGAATTTAATCAAGAAAAACAGGCCAAAATATAATATCCTATTGAGAGATGACAAGCAATATCCCTATATAAAGGTTACATTGAACCAAAAATATCCAAGAGTAATCAAGACCAGACAGATACTTAAAGATGGTGCCAAATATTTTGGACCTTATCCAAGTGCTACAGCAGTTAATGATTCCATTGATATCTTGCATGATATATATCCAATAAGGAACTGCAAGTTAAATCTTGAGAAGAATTTAGGCAATTTTAGACCCTGTCTCAACTATTATATAGGTAAGTGTAATGCACCATGTTTAGGTAATGTGGATGAAGGGGACTATATGAAAATGATCAAGGAGATAATTCAATTCCTAGAGGGTAAGGATTTATCTTTGATAGATGATATAGAGAAAAAGATGATAGAGGCATCTAGTAATCTTGAATTCGAAAAAGCTAGCACCTATAGGGATCAATTGACTGCTCTAAGGACACTACAAGAGGAACAAAAAATTGTAACAGCCAATGATATTGACCAAGATATAATAGCTATGGCTAGAGGGATAGAAGAGGTATGTGTTCAGGTATTCTTTATTAGGTCTGGTAAGATAATAGGAAGAGAACACTTCTTAATGGAGGACAATTTTAGAGAGGATAGAGGGGAAGTTCTTAGCTCCTTTATAAAACAATTCTATATTGGGTCTGCCTATATTCCAAAGGAAATAATCCTAGAGGAAGAATTTGAGGATTTAGATATTGTGGAACAGTGGTTAGGAAAGAAAAAAGGATCAAAGGTTAGCATTTCTGTTCCAAAAAGAGGAGATAAGTTAAAATTAATAGAAATGGTTAGAAAAAATGCCCTAGATATGCTCAATAAGTATGGAGACAGATTTCTTAAAAAGCATAGGCAGAATCTGAAGGCCTTAGAAGAGATACAGGATATACTAAGCCTAGAAGAGTCACTTGTGAGAATTGAGGCATTTGATATATCCAATATAAGTGGTGTTCAATCTGTGGGTTCTATGGTTGTATTTGAAAATGGAGAGGCTAAAAAGTCTGACTACAGAAGGTTTAGAATTAGATCTGTGGATACAGCAAATGACTATGGAAGTATGGAAGAGGTTCTTAAGAGAAGATTTATCAGGGGTTTAGAAGAGAAGGAACAAATTAAAGATAATATTAAACTAAAGGGTTTTTCCAGTTTTCCTGATTTAATTATGATAGATGGGGGCAAAGGTCAAGTAAACATTGCCCTTAAGGTATTAAATGAACTAGGAATCGGCATACCAGTATGTGGCCTAGTTAAGGATGACTATCATAAAACAAGAGGAATTATCTATGACAATAGGGAATATCATCTATCTATGAATTCCTTGGGATTTAAGATGATATATAAAATTCAAGAAGAAGCCCATAGGTTTGCCATCTCTTATCACAGGACTTTAAGAACTAAGGATATGTTTAAATCCCAGCTTGATGATATCAAAGGCATAGGTGAAAAACGAAAGTTGGAATTGATGAGACACTTTAAGAGTATAGATAAAATCAAAAATGCTAGTGTAGAAGAATTAGCATCAATAAAGGGTATGAATAAAGTGGCTGCAGAGAATTTATATAATCATTTTAGGAAAGGAAGGAAGGAGAATAATAATGGATAGACGACTCTATAGATCCGATACAAATAAGATGATAGCAGGTGTCTGTGGTGGGATAGGTGAATATTTTAATGTTGATCCTACTTTGATTAGATTGGCCTGGGTTTTGATTAGCTTCCCTTTTGCATTTTTTGGAGGAGTATTTGCATATATAATCGCAGCAATAATAATACCAATTAGATAGGTGATAAAATGGATTTTGTATTTTTAAAAAACATAACAGATGAAATGAGCTTTGAAATAATAAACATATCAGATGATATAGAGGAGATAAAAGTTTACTCTAGTGAAATCAGTAGACCTGGCTTGCAACTTGTAGGTTATTATGAAAAATTTGTCCCAGAAAGACTTCAGGTAATTGGAAGTGCCGAGTGGCATTATTTAGACCAGCTTTCACATGAGGAAAGATATAAGAGCTTGGATAGCTTCTTATCCTTTCCTATTTCAGCATTGATTATTTCAAGAGACTTACCTGTATTTTCCGAGTTATATGAACTAGGCAAGAAACATAATAGAAATATCTTTAGATCAAAGGAAATAACTTCTAAATTATATAACAAGATAATTTCTTATATTGATCTGCAGCTCTCTCCAGAGACTAGATTACATGGTGTTTTAGTCGAAGTTTATGGTGTAGGGGTATTGATAACAGGTAAATCTGGTGTAGGAAAGTCAGAAACTGCCCTAGATTTGGTTATTAGAGGGCACAGGCTGGTATCTGATGATGCTGTTATTATCAAAAAAATAGAAGATATGCTTCAGGGCAGGTCACCTGAGATTACTAGACACTTTATTGAGATTAGAGGTTTAGGTATATTAGACATAGAGAGACTCTATGGGGTAGGGTCAGTAAAAAATGATGAATTTATAGAAATGGTAATTGAATTAGAGATATGGGATGAAACTAAGGAGTACGACAGGATTGGCCTTGATGAAAGATATACAGAGATTCTAGGGATTCCAATATCCACATCTACAGTTCCAGTAAGACCAGGTCGAAATGTCGCCATGATTATTGAGGTGGCTGCTAGGAACTTTAGGCAAAAGATATTAGGCTATAATGCTGCAAACGAGTTAAATGAAAGAATAATGCGACAAATTCAAATTAATCAAAGTAACAAAGAAAGGGAAAATATGGTTGATAATTAAATTGTGTCAAATAATTGACAGGATTTTCTTGAACTTGGTTGACTTTATTTTTAATGTTTTATATACTTTAAGGGTATAGTGATAATAACACTAATAAACTAAATGTTTGTATGCATATGACATCTGTATACAGATAAGTAATTAAACTATTAGTGAAATTATAAATTAAGAGGAGGTTCATATACTATGGCAAAAATTATGCAAACAATGGATGGTAATACGGCTGCATCGTATATATCTTATGCATTTACAGAAGTAGCTGCGATCTATCCGATAACACCATCATCAGATATGGCTGAGCATGTAGACGCCTGGGCTGCAGATGGTAAGAAAAACATATTTGGTCAAGAAGTAATGGTAAAAGAGTTGCAATC
>CAZXWU010000099.1:2213-6722 GCA_964644495.1 uncultured Tissierella sp. | reverse complement strand
TTACTGATAATAGCCACCTGATATTTTGTGTTAAATCCTGCTATAAGCTTATCTATTATGGCTGAATTCAATATTATACCTAGCAAGGAATATAATCCTACTTCAATACCTAAAACTGTAATGGCTGCCACAGCAATGGCCGAATCTGCAATTAAGAGAGACTTACCTATATCTAGGTGGGTAAATTTACTGATGATCTTTGCTATTATATCTGTGCCACCGGTGGAAGCATTTTGATTAAATATAAGGGCCATACCTGCCCCTGAAATTAATATTCCATAGATTAAATTTACTAATAAATCTTCTACTAGGGGTCCATCCATAGGCAAAATCAATTCAAAAATATATATCAATCCAGAAAGAAGTAAACTATTATATATTGTTAAACCTCCAAACTCCCTACCTATAACGATAAAAGCAACTGCAAATAAAATAATATTGGAAATAAGCATTATCAAACCTACTGCCACTTCAGGAAATAGGTTGTTGATTACTATTGCAAGTCCAGTAACCCCACCTGCAGCTAACTCTGCTGGTATAAGGAAAAAATACATGCCTACAGCTGTGATTAGCAATCCAAAATTTATTAATAAAAATGATTTGATACTTAATTTAGTTTTCAACATATCCCTTCTTTCCCATAAATTGCCCATAGATCACAATTTCATTATATTGTTTGGATGTAAAAAAATCAACTCCCAATAAGATTTATCGAGAGTTGGTCATTTATCCACCTAGGGTTATATCCTGTTTGTCATACCAGTTTATGGCTTCACTAAAATGCTCCGGTCTAAAATCAGGCCAATAATCCTCTATAATATAGAAGTCTGAATAGACTGCTTGTAAAGGAAGAAAACCGCTTAGCCTTCGTCTACCACCCCATCTAATAATCAAATCTACCCTTGAGATATCCTTTGATTTTAATAATTTGATTGGGCTTTTGATATCCCCTTCTTCACTAAGAATATTTCCCACATCCCACTTCCAATCATAGTTAACTAGGAAGTTTACCTTAAGTCCACCAGCACCAAATCCCTGTCTAACCCTTGTATATGGGATAAGTTCCTTAGGAAACATATTGGAGTCAGTGTTGCCAATTACCAATAGATCTGCATTTTCTTTTGCTAAAAGTTCAACCGCATCAATGCAGGCTTTTGTAAAAGCCAACCTCTGTATTTTGGGTCTCTTTGTGTTGTCTACTGTAAAACCATAAAAAGTAAGTTCTTTTATTCCTATTTCTTCACAGAGTTTAAATACTTCTAAACCAGGATTCAATCCACTATCGTATCCATCCTCTTTTGACTTGCCCTTGTCAACAGCCCAACGTCTATTTCCATCTGGAATAACACCTAAATGATTGGGTACTCTCAACACCATCCCTCCATTTCATCTAAGTGTATTATTTCCATTATTATGAAATAAATACATATATCACAGGCTAGAAATGTTTTGACCTATCCCCACCTATTAGTTTTTGTCTTGTACGGATCATACTCAAGTGGGCCTTTCCTATCTCCTTGATATCACTTCTGACTACTACCCCTACCCCCTTGATGTGCATGCCTACAAATACGTCTCCAATATCTATGCCAGCCTTTACTCCAACATGCTCTACAACTACGGGATCATCAAGAATTTCCATGGCTGCTGTAGCAAATCCTCCTCCTGCTGATTGGATGGGTACTACATTTACAGGTTCTAGATTGTGTAATTTGGCATAGTTCTTTTCCACAACTAAGGCTCTATTTATATGTTCACAGCTCTGAATCACTGGATATATATTATTTTCCTTTAGTATGGATATCATAGCCTTCATTACTTGTCTAGCCACATCCATATTGGTTGATGAACCTAAGTTTTGTCCAATTATCTCACTGGTACTCCCGCCTATTACTATGGCTTCACCTGGATCCAGTTTTGCAGCTTCAAGTAGCTCCATAGTGACTTGCTTTGCATCATTTTCTATTTGAATTAAATCCATATCAATACCTCCCTAACTATTAAATATATTGTATCATGTTCTCTCTTATTTATCATTATACCCCTTATAACTGTAACTAATTTGTATCCATTTACATTTTTTATTACTATATAATTTACTAAAGGAGCTGATTAAAGTGAAAAGGTCAGGAAAGTTATTTATTTTAGCTTTAAGTCTAGTGCTTATATTATCTTTTGCTATAGGATGTAGTTCTATGGATCATAGCCCTACTACTGAAGCTAGAGATGATGTTGGAACTGGAACTGATGTTGGGTCTTCTCCAATGGCCCCGCCTATGGATGGAGACTATGTAGTAGAGCTTTCCCAACAATTAGAACCTGAAAAGGTAATCACCACTATTCATTTAGACTTTGAGACTACTGAATTTGATCAAACTACAGATGAGCTTATGAAGTTGACAGAAAAATATAAGGCCTATATAGAAAACTCAAATATTTCCTATAATCAATATTATAATAATAAAAACTATCAATATGCTTCATTTGTCATAAGGGTTGCAAAGGATGATGTGACAAGCTTTAAGTCTGAATTAAATGGGATCGGAAATATGATCTCAGAAAATACCAATAGGGAAGATGTAACCAAACAATATAGAGATACAGAATCTAGACTAAGGGTAGTTACTACCAAGGAAGAAAGAATATTAGCCCTACTGGAAAGAGCTGAAAATATGGAAGATATTATTATATTGGAAAATCAGCTCAGCGAAGTCATCTATGAAAAAGAAAATCTACAAACCAGCCTTATGAATATTGATGATAAGGTAGACTTTTCTACTATAAGAATTGGCATTCAAGAAGTAGAAAGGCTGAGGAATGCAGAAACAGTAGAAACAACTTTTGGAACTAGAATATTGAATGCTATTGAAGACTCCATATTTGCCTTTAAAAAGGGAATGCAAAATTTCCTTATATCCCTGATCTACCTATTCCCATTTATCATAGTATTTGGAGTGTTTTTATTGGCTCTATATTTCATAATTAGGAGAATTCGAAGAAACAATCAAAAAATAGATAAATAATCTCTAATAACCTATTGACCACCTTTAACATAAGATGTATTAAAAGTTGAAAGGTGGTTGATTTTATGCGTAATATAAATAAGAAAGACAAGTTCATGAAAGAAATCCTCAAACTGTGGTGTCAGCATAGTGAATGGACCCTTATGGCTATTACTAGTATTGTCTTTAATAACCCTAATGAGGAAGCTGTACTTAATAGGTTGCTGAGAAATCCAGATGACTTCTATCTAGTTCTTGAACCTTTTTATGAAGAAAATATAGCTTCTAGATTTTCCAATCTATTGACTGAGCACCTGGTCCTAGCCGGTGATCTTGCCTATGCCCTAATGAATGAGCCTGATATGGTTGCAGATATAAGAAGGCGATGGTATCAAAATGCAGATGAGATTTCCTATTTACTTGGACTTATCAATCCATACTGGACCTATAGAAAGTGGAGGGAAATGTTCTTTAAACACTTACAATTAGCAGAGAGATTTACTATAGCCTTGTTGGATAGGAGATATGATGAATATGTCATGGTCTATGATATGTTTGAGGCCCAAACTATGATGATGGCAGATATGATGTATGAGGGAATAATGAAGCAATTTCCCGATAAATTTAAATAATCTTAAGTCTATCCATCTACTTAGACAAAGAATTAGTCATCTCGTAAAAAAAGGGATGACTAATTTTTTAGTCATCCGGTTGAACATTAAATATAAATCTTGATGATATTAAAATCGCTATAAAGAGTAATAGTAAATATATATAGTGGCCATAGCTAATCCTAGTAGACAAATAATGTAGGATAATCAATATTCCTATAGCCATTATGGCCAAAAGAGTCTTGCCAAATCCGTTTCGTTTCTCAGTAGTCTCAAAGGCCCTTGAAAAGGGTAGGTCTTTTTTGTATATTCTAAATACCAAAAAAGTGGCAAAAATAAGATTTAAATAGACTATGATTAAATGGTCAAATATTTTAAACTCAAATATTATAAGAAATATTAAGGAAATCAAGAGTATTACGGGGGTATATAAATTTATAAATACAGACTTTATAGTCCCCTTAAATATTGGTTCATAATCTTTTATTGGCATCACTCTATATATCCATGCTCCCTTGTAATTACCTGAATTACCTATGAATTGCATAAGTGATGGTAGAAAAAATGCTACAAAGTATATATTAAAATAGGCCTTTGTATTTATAATTTCTGCAAGGGAAGAACCCCTGGATGAATTAAATAACATTATCAAGGGAAAGGCTATGGAAAATCCTAAACTTGGATAGACCCTGAGTTTAAATTCCCTTTCATTTCTAATCATATTGGATGTAAATCTGTAGAAGATCCTCTCTTCTTTAGTCCTGCATACTAGATTTGCTATCTTAGAGCTTATTCTTTCTTTGCCCCTAGTGGATCCTCCTACTCCTGATAATTTTTGTAGATTTCTTTCGAAAATATGTGTGCTTCTAACATAGATTATTATTGATACTATAGGA
>CAZXWU010000099.1:0-2203 GCA_964644495.1 uncultured Tissierella sp. | reverse complement strand
AATAGATGATTATACTTGTAGACCAATTGCTATTGATAAATAGCTCAAAGGGTGCAGCAAACCAGATTGGGGGTAAAAAGTAAGCCCACCATTTATCAAGCATCTGAACATCACTTATATTGACTAAATCAAATAATCTACCTATTAATTGGTAGCCAACTGTGATGGTTATTGTTAGCCCTATTTGTACATAGTTGATAATGTCTCTAAGTCGTTCCCCATCAAAAAATCTAAGTATCAATAGATACATAAGGCCTGTGATAACTATTAGAAACAAATTTATAAGTATAACTTCAGCAAGATATATGATAAAAAACAAAAATCCCTTAGCAAACAAGCCTACTATTAGAGTAGGGCCTATCATGGCTAATGAGATTGTGGAAGTATATATAACAATATGTATTACCTTTGCCATATTTAGGGTTTTACTATCAATTGGCTTTGATAGGATGATTTCTTTGTCCCTTAAGTCCAATAGAACTGAAGAAAAATCTGAAATCAAGGTTGTAAGCATAAAAAAGATAAACATGCCAAATATAAGGCTCATTTGAAATAGATAATTATCTCCCAAGAGTACAAAGGGTATCATTATAAATCCCATTACTAGATACATAATAAGGGATTTGTAGAAGTTATTTTTATCTCCATCTTTTTTGTTTCCATCATTTTGCATTACAGTAGAAACCCTTCTTCCGTCCAGGACCAACTTGACCTTGAGTATCTTCCTCATAGAAGGATAGTCTACACCTATCTTAGTAAATAGACCCTTGAATAGGTCTAAAAATTTAAGAACAGAGTGGTCTTTCATCTAGTCCACCCCTTTTACTACTGACACGATTCTTTTGGCTATATCTCCGTGATCATTAAAACCTGTCAATTGATTGAATATATTCTCTAGAGAATTCTCCATGGATGTATTTTTGAGTTCATCTATATTGCCATCAGCAACTATTTTTCCATCATTGATAAGGATTATCCTGCTGCTTAGTTTTTCTACCACTTCCATGATATGGGATGAATAGAATATAGTCTTTCCTTCCTTGGCCAATTGGTCTAGGACTTCTTTAAAGACCATGACGGAGTTTGCATCTATGCCAGCAAGGGGTTCATCTAAGAACAATATATCTGGGTCATTTATCAGAGCAGAAATTATCAGTGTCTTTTGTTTCATACCCTTAGAAAAGGAAGAAATCCTAGAATCATAGACATCCCCTATAGCAAATAAATCCATAAGCTTCTTAGCCTTGTCATCTGCTAGACTATAGTCCATGCCATATAGCTCGCCTATGAAGGTGAGATATTCCCTGGCTGTAAGATTTTCATATATTTCTGCCGTTTCAGGCACATAGCCAATCTTGGCCTTGTAGTCTATGGCTCCATCTCTGATGTTTTGGCCAAGTATATTGACCTCCCCATCATAATCACTTATCAAGCCCAGCATGATCTTGACTGTGGTGCTTTTGCCTGCTCCATTGGGTCCAATATATCCAAGGACTTCACCCCTCTTGACCTCTAGATCTATTCCTTTGAGTACTACATTGGATCCATATGATTTTCTCAAATTACTTATACTGATTATTGGCTCCATTAATAATTTCCCCTTTATTAAGAATCTATTCTAATATAGTCTACATACCTGTAATATAGGTCATTATACTTATATGTCTTTGATTCATCGACAATCTTCCAACTAGGGTCCAAATCAAGACTTGGTATAGATGTATCTATATCATCAAAAGACTTGTCTATCTTTGTTATATAGGCCTTGTTGCAATAAGGCATGAGTTGCCTTACTATACTTTCCCCACCGGTTACAAATACTTGTTTTTCATTATTTGGATTGATCTCTTGAAGCAAAGGAAATAAATCATCTAAACTGTCTATAATATGAAAGCCTTGGCCTTGAAAATCATTATTACTTGTTACCAGTATGTTGATTCTATTAGGCAAGGGGCCTTGGCCTGGTATTGCTTCAAGTGTCCTTCTACCCATGATAACTATATTTCCTTCTGTAATCATTCTAAATCGATTCAAATCATCTGGAATACTTGCCAACATCTTACCAGCAAAACCAATGCCCCAATTTTTATCAACTGCAAATATCAATATCATACAAGCCCTCCTCCCATCTAAGTATGCTAATACTTATTACTAATAGAAGGCTCAAAGTGTTCTCATTCACTGCAACCTTCCACGTAAGTAT
>CAZXWU010000098.1:3764-6803 GCA_964644495.1 uncultured Tissierella sp. | reverse complement strand
TACAACTTAGCAATGGATGTATTAGGTTTCTTTAATAGTTTGTTTCAAGGTATAGTTAGTGGCCTTAATTGGGTTATAGAAAAGATTAATAGTGTTTTGAAAACAGATATTGGGACTATAGAATTAAAATTCATGGATAATGCAATATCAGCCTTAGAAAGAAATAGGCCTACTAGTGATAAAGATGTTTGGACAGCTACAAGAATGGAATACAAGAACTTAGCTGACGAAGCTAATAAGGGCTATGATTTTGGGGCATCTTTGCCAGGTAGATTTTCTGCTGGATTAGACAGCCTTCAAGGAGCTATAGATAACTTTGCAGGACAGGAAGATTTATGGAATGGCATGCAAAATGACAATCTAGGTTCTTTAGATAAAACTGGGAAAGATATAAAGGATAGTGTAGATAAATCAGAGGAAGATTTAAAATGGATGAGAGACCTTGCAGAGCAAGAGGTTATTAATAGATTTACCACAGCAACTCTAGCACCTCAATTATCTTTTGCGTTTGGGGATGTAAGAGAGACTGCTGATGTAGATGGTATTATAAGCCATATAGAAGAAGTGTTAGAGGAACAGTTAGCTATTGCTGCAGAGGGGGTGCATGAATAATGTACTCTTTTTATTTTAAATCCCAAGAAGAGGAGATTCAACTTCCAATTCCTCCAGCTAACATGGAGCTAAAGGTGAATAATAAAAATAAAGTAGTAGAACTATTAAACATTGGTGATGTTAATATATTAAAAGATCCTGGGTTGAGTGAGATTGATTTTAAAATTCTTTTACCAGGGCAACCACTGCCATTTTCAACTTATGAAAACGGGTTTAAGGATCCTAAATACTTTTTAGATAGATTTGAAAAGTACAAGATAGACAAGAAACCAGTAAGATTAATAATTACTAGAATGGCACCATGGAACGAGCCATTATTTGGTTATAATATGCTGGTGTCTTTGGAAAACTACTCCATAGAAGAAAAATCCGGAGAAGTGGCAGATATATATGTTGTTATCAAGCTAAAGCAATATAAGAATTATAAAACGCAAGTGGTAGAAATAAAAGAAGTAGGAGATAACAAAGCTATAGCTACTGTAAAAGAAGAAAGACCAGCTAAACCTAAAGCTAGAACTTATACAGTAAAAGCAGGGGATACTCTTTGGGCGATAGCAAAAAAAGAATTGAATGATGGCAGCAAATATAATGAGATAGCAGAGCTAAATAGTATTGCAGACCCTAATAAAATCAGTATAGGGCAAGTTCTTAGGCTAGGGTGATATAAGTGTATGAACTAATGATTACAAACCGAGGAAAGACTTACAAGCCGGTTATAGAGGGTAATGTTTCATGGGATACAACTAGGATTGGAGAACCTGGAAAATTGACATTTAATGTTGTAAATGATGAAATAATAGATTTTCAAGAGGGAAATCCAGTAATATTCAAGGTAGACAATAAAAATATATTTTTTGGGTTTGTTTTTAGCAAAGGTAGAAGTAAAGATCAAATAATAAAGGTTACAGCCTATGATCAACTTAGGTATTTTAAAAACAAAGATACCTATGTATATACTAATAAAAAAGCTAGTGATTTAATAAAGAAAATAGCTAATGATTTCAATTTACAGACAGGGCAAGTTGAAGATACTGTGTACAATATCCCAACAAGAATAAGGGAAAACATGACTTTGTTTGATATCTTATATGATGCTTTAGATTTAACTCTTTTAAATAGGAGAAAGCTATATGTATTATATGATGATTTCGGTAAAATAAATTTACAAGATGTCGAATCAATGAAGGTTCCTGGACTTGTAGTAGGAGATTATAATAGTCAAGATTATAATTACAAAACTGATATAGATACGGATACCTATAATAAGGTCAAACTGTATAGGGATAATGAAGAAACAGGAAAAAGAGATATATTTATAATTCAAGATGGTAAAAATATAAATAATTGGGGAGTACTACAATACTTTGACAAAGTTGATGAAAGCACTAACCCAAAAGCAAAAGCAGAGGCTATATTAAAGCTAAAGAACAAAAAGAAAAGAACATTGCAATTAAAAGAAACACTGGGCGATACAAGAGTGAGAGCGGGGTCAAGTGTAATGACTTTATTAGAAGATATAGGTGATATTTCAATTGCACAATATATGTTAGTAGAGAAATGCAAGCATGTTTTTAGCAATAATGAACACTGGATGACTTTAGATTTAAGAGGTGATATATAATGAGCTTAATCAATTTAATAAAAAAAGCAGCTATTGATGCAGTTAAACAAAGCTCTCCAATGGAAATAGCTTATGGGACAGTAGAAAATGAAAATCCTTTAGAAATTAACATAGAACAATTGAATGAAAATATTTCAGGGGATATGATACTTCTTACTTCTAATGTGATGAATCATGATGTAAACGTTGAGGTTGATGATGAGACAGAGGAATCTTTGGGTTCTCAATACAATCACATACATTTATATCAAGGAGAAAAGAAACATGTTCATAAGAAAGGGCTAAAGCTAGGAGAGAAGGTTCTGTTACTAAGAACAGATGGGGGACAAATGTATATTGTTCTAGATAGGCTGGTGAGTAGATGATACCTAAAGCAGAGGATATAAATATTGGAGAGAACATAGAGGTAGTAGAAGAGCCTAGCCATACCTGGAAAATAGAGGGCAATAGGATTTTAGGGTATATAGATGGGCTTGAAGCTATGAAACAGTCTATTTACCTTATTCTAAATATAGAAAGATATAAGTACTTAATCTATGATTGGAATTATGGTATAGAGTTGTCTGACTTGTTTGGTAGAGATAAATCTTATGTATATATTGAACTACAGAGAAGAATCAAAGAAGCACTCCTAACAGATGATAGAATTATTAGTGTAGAAAACTTTGAAATTAAATCAGAAAAAAAGAATGAGATCCACATAAGCTTTAAAGTAGATACTATATTGGGAGAAATAGAGATTTCTAAGGAGGTGGATATTTAATGCATACTTATGATGAAATCTTACAAAGAATGCTAGATAAAGT
>CAZXWU010000098.1:0-3754 GCA_964644495.1 uncultured Tissierella sp. | reverse complement strand
TGCGGCTTATGATAAAAGGCAAGGAAGTATAATTTGGAATGCTTTGTCTCCTTCTGCAGCTGAGTTGGCTCAGGCATATATACAATTGAATAACGTAAGTAACAACACATCCTTAGAGACTGCTATGGGAGATGAATTAACTGAACTTGCCTATCAAAATGGTACCTTTAGAAAGGGAGCTACTAAAGCTATAAGAAAAGGGGAATTTGACATAGATGTTCCAATAGCTTCTAGATTTAGTGGAGATGATAACTCCACGTATATAGTTATTGAAAAAATTGTAGATTTTGAATACAAACTGCAATGCGAACAATATGGTGAGTTAGGAAATTCATATTTTGGCAAATTAATTCCTATAGATTATGTTGATGGATTAAAAAAAGCCACATTAAAGGATATTATTACAGAGGGGGTAGAAAAAGAAACAGATGAACGATTGAGAGAGAGGCATAGAAGAAGGATTTTAGAAGGAGAACAGGATGGAAATGTAGCTCAGTACAAAGAATGGGCTAATAACTATAATGATATAGGTATATCAAAGGTTTTTCCTTTGTGGAATGGTGGTAATACAGTAAAAATAGCAATCACTAATAGATTATATCAAGTAGCTGATTCTAGTTTAGTTGATGAATTCCAAGAATATCTAGATCCCTCTAGTGAAGGATTAGGAAATGGAGTAGCACCAATTGGATCTAAAGTTACAGTAACCGGTGGTATTAGAAAGGATATTGACATAGCAGGCAATGTAGAATTAGTAGAAGGTTACTATGAACCAGATGGAGTTGCTGAAATGGTTTCAAAGTATCTAGCTAGCATAACTTATATAAAGAATACTGTGAATTATATAAGGCTAGGCTCCTCAATATTAGATACAGATAGTATTGCAGGCCTAAGTGAGCTCAGGATAAATGGTGGCATAGATGATATATCTCTAGAAGGAGAAGAGATACCAACCCTAAATAGTATTAATTTAACGGTGGTGGGTCAATGATAGATTATATTAAGTATACTATTGATTCTAAGACTTATGAGCTGGTTAATAATGGAGACAATACCTGGAGCAAGGATATTAATGCTCCTTCAGTAGTAGGAAGGTATGATCTTCTACTTGAAATAGGGCAAAACGGAATAGTGACATATATAGATAGCAAGGATCCTAGGTATAACTTTTACCTGGATGTAATAAGAGAAGTTGAAAGAAGGATAGACCTAATTAAATACTTGCCCGAATTTCTAAAGGATGTATCTGAGTATAGGGTTATATTTGAGAGTGAAAATATAGAGTTAGATATCTTTTATGACAGTATAAACAATACTAAGCTAAATATGTTTATAAGAACTGCTAGTAATGAGAAGATTACTGAGCTTGAAGATTTCCTTAGGATAAAAGGCCTAGGAACCCTAGAGCAGAGAAAGCTCTACTTATTGACCCTATTTCAAAGAGGTAAAAAACTAGATGAAGGTGTGATTAAAGAGGTTGCTAATACAATTACTGGATCTGATTGTATAGTGACCTTTTTTGCTGCAGATGAAGCTAGCAATCCTAAGGCTGGATATGGGCTTTTAAGAGTGGAGGTACTGAGCCCTAGTAATGATATTAACTATAGGTATCCTGACATAGTAAGGGCATTAAAACCCCTTGTACCGGCCCATATAGACCTATTGGTGGTTAAGTTCTTTGCCACTTGGGAAGATGTTAGAGATAATTTTGAAAGCTGGGAATCCTTGTCTGCTAATATGACAGATTGGAAGTCATTAAAAGATTATATTCCTCCTTTGGAGTGATTAGATGATAAAGATAATTGATGTGAAGTTAAAAAGCAATCATCCCATGGAACAGACAGTTTTTGTATCTAGCTTGTTAAATATAGAGGTGGAAGTCATGGAGAACAACTGGCTTCATATAGCTAATACTTATAGTTCATGGGCCTATTTAAGAGATAACTTCTTAAATTGGAATGATATTAAGAATATATGAAAGGAGGAATAAGGGATGACAACAAAGACAGTAAGAGTACAGATTAATGGAGTTTGGACTACTCTTACAGAAAATACATCCACTGGAAAATATGAAGGAACTATTGCTGCTCCTAATATTACATCATTTAATAAGCCTGGGGGATATTATCCTGTTACTGTAGAAGCTGAGGACCTGGCAGGGAATAAAACTATTAAGTCTGATACAGACCCTACACTGGGAAATAAGCTAAAGCTATATGTAAAGGAAGTTACAAAGCCTACTATAAAGATTACTTCTCCTTCATCTGGAGCTTATGTAATAAATAACAAGATTCCTATTAAGTTTGAATTAAGGGATGAGGTAAATGGTTCCGGAGTGAAGATAAGCACACTGAAGCTAAATGTAAACGGAACTGTATTAAACAATGTGAGCCCAGGAGTGGTTGTTAGTACTGTTACTAATGGCTTTGATGTAGTATATACTCCTCAAAGTGCCTTAGATGATGGAGACCACACTATAAAGGTTGATGTGGATGATAATGATGGCAATAAGGCCCTACAGGTTACAAGGTCCTTTACTGTGGACACAATACCACCAGAGCTAAGTATAACTAGCCCATCTGAAACTACTACCCATATTAATAAGAGTGCCTTTACTATCGTAGGACATACTAATGATCTTACATCTAGTCCAGTTACTGTAAGTGTAAAGCTTAACGGTGTGGATCAAGGGGCTGTTACTGTGGCAAGCTCAGGCGACTTTACCAAGGCCATAACACTAAGAGAGGGCAGTAATGCTATTGTGATAAGGGCTACAGACTCAGCAGGTAAGTATTCAGAGTCTAGCTATACAATAATTTTAAATACAGTGGCTCCTACAATAAGCAATATTACTTTAACTCCTAATCCAGTTAATGTTAATCAGCCATATGTAATTTCTGTAGAGGTGACCAGCAAATGAGGAAGGTGATAAGAATTGAAAAAGACTAGTAATTATAATTTAAATGTAATAGAACCCCTGGATAGTCCACCGGATATAATCAAGCATAGTGTTAACTTTGAGGTGATTGATGGAGTTATGAAGGATAATGAGGAGAATATAGAGCTCCATAAAATAAGGGGAGTAGATCAAGGGGAGACTCATGGCCTAAGGCTTACAGATGGCAAGCTAGAGTATTATGATGGCATGGAATGGCAGAGGGTCAAGGGTGATGGGTATCCAGTGGGTAATATATCTGGGTTTGAGGCAGCTGGAGATGATAGAACAGTGACTTTAAACTGGATAGACCCACCAAATGTAACTATAACCGACAGTGATGGCAATCTTATAACCATAGCAAGATGGAAGGGCACTAAGATACTTCGTAAGGTTGGAAGTTACCCACAAAACGAAAATGACGGAGTTTTAGTTGTTGATAGTGGAGTAAGGGATCAGTATAAGATTAATGGATTTACAGATACAGGCCTTATCAATGAATTAGATTATTACTATATGGCCTTTCCTTATACTGAGGAAGATGTCTTTACAGTGGATCCTTCAAACAGAATAATAGGAACTCCAAGTGATGTAGATGACAAGACAGGTTCTCCAGGGCCTGGTAAGTTAATATCTGGAGATATGAATGAGGGGTTCTTTGGAGAAGTGCCTGCAAGTGAATTTATAACAGGAGATTCTTTAGCAAGCCAAGTAGGAATATCCCAAGGCACAAGTCAACACTCTACAACTCCATGGCTTAAGTTTGCTTATAAGGGGAAAATTCTATTTATAGCAAAGAAACCCATAAGACATTCCATA
>CAZXWU010000097.1:0-6821 GCA_964644495.1 uncultured Tissierella sp. | reverse complement strand
CAAAAAGTGGACTAATAAAACAATTAGAATTTGAAGGGTATAGTAATGAGGATTCTACTTACGCTGTAAGCCAAATAAATATTGACTGGAATAAACAAGCTGCAATTAGTGCTAAAAAATATCTAGAGTATACATCTTTCTCTAGGGATGGATTAATAAAGCAGCTAGAATTTGAAGGGTATAGCAATCAAGAAGCTACTTATGGTGTAGATCAAACAGGCCTATAAGAAGATAATTAAACGCAATATAAGAACTAATTAAATGTGTAAATTAAAAGACATCCGTGAGGGTGTCTTTTTTATGCCTAAAATAAGGTAGGTGAAAATATGAGTATTAATGCAGGTGGAGTTTATTCAGAATTGGTATTAGATTCTAGTAAATTTAATGCTGGTATAGAAGCTGCTGGTAATAAAATGGATGGAATCGAAGGTAAAATGAATAAGATGGGTGAAACTCTTGAGAAAGCAGGTAAAGATTGGACTACTAAAGTAACTTTACCTATAGTTGGAGCTGGAGCGGCAGCTACTAAATTAGGGATAGACTTTCAAGGTGCTATGTCAGAAGTTGGTGCAATCTCAGGAGCTACTGGTGAGGACATGTTAGTCCTGGAGAAAAAAGCTAGAGATATGGGTGCTACAACTAAATTTAGTGCTAGTGATGCAGCTGATGCTTTAAAGTACATGGCTATGGCTGGGTGGGAAACTAATTCCATGTTAGAAGGTATAGATGGAGTTATGATGTTAGCAGCTGCATCTGGCGAAGATTTAGGAATGGTGTCAGATATAGTTACAGATTCATTAACTGCATTCGGAATGGAAGCAAGGCAAGCAGGAGAATTTGCAGACTTATTAGCCAGTGCAAGTTCTAATTCCAATACCAATGTATCTTTACTAGGGGAATCGTTCAAATATGTAGCTCCTTTATTTGGGGCTATGGGTTATAGTGCCGAAGATGCAGCTTTAGGACTTGGATTAATGGCTAACGCAGGCATTAAAGGTTCTCAAAGTGGTACTGCATTAAGGGCATCTATAACTAATCTAGTTAAACCTACAGATTCAATGGCTGCTAAGATGAAAGAATTAGGAATATCCATTACCGACACATCTGGAGAAATAATGCCTTTTGAAGATTTGATGATCCAGTTAAGGGAAAAGTTTTCAGGATTATCAGAAGAACAGAAAACACAAGCAGCAGCAACATTATTTGGTAAAGAGGCAATGTCTGGAATGTTAGCAATAATAAATGCAAGTCCAGAAGATTTTGAAAAATTAACACTTGCAACTAGAGATTACACTGGAGCAGCGAAAGATATGTCCGATATGATGCAGGATAATTTAAAAGGTAGGTGGGAAGAATTTAAGTCTGGCTTAGAAGAAGCTGCATTACAAATATATGATTTATTACTACCTTCTTTAGAAAAATGGCTAGCAAAAGGTAAACAATTAATAGATTGGTTCACTAGCTTAGACAAAGAAACGCAGGAAAATATATTGAAAATGGCAGGGTTTGCAGCTGCAATTGGTCCTGTATTATTGATATCAGGTAAATTGGCAACTAGCATTGGAGCAGTAACGGGTTTAGTAAGTAAATTATCAGGAGCAGCAACAGTAGCTGGTGGTGCAACAACTACCATGGGTGGTGGAATAGGTATTGCAGGAGCTGCAGCTAAAGCTGGTGCTATACTATTTAATCCGTGGGTAGTAGGAGCAGTGGCTGTGGGAGTTAGTGCTGTAGCAATAGCTAAGCATTTAAAGGAAGATACTATACCTGCATTTGAATTGTTTGATGAAACCATATCAGAAAGCACAAAAGAGGCTCTAGGTAATTTTATGGAATTAGAGAAAGAAGCAACAATTCATTTAAACCAATTAGCTTGGAGTGGCTCAGAAGTTTCTCAAGAAATGAAGGAAAACATAACTGCAAATACTAATCAAATGGCTGAAGAAGTAATATTAAAATTAGAAGAACAAAAGATCGAGGGATTAAAACATTTGAAAGAAATGTTAGACTCTTCAACTACTATGAGTGAAGAAGAAAAAGAAGAAGCTATTAGAATTGCTACTGAAAAATATGATATTGAGATCTTAAGGGCTACGGAAGGTAAAGCAAGAATAGAGGAAATATTACAAACTGCCTTAGAAAATAACACTAAGATAACTGATGCTGAAAGAATAGAAATAGAAAAGATATTAGATGATTTGAAAGACAACAGCATTAATCTTATGACGGAAAGTCAGGAGGAGCAGGAAAAGATATTAGAAAATCTTAAAAACAATTCTGAGAGAATAACAGCTGAAATGATGTCAGGTATTATTAAAAATAGTATAGAACAGAAAGAAAAAACTATTGCTGAAGCAGAGAAGGAGTATCAGGAAAGATTAAAGTTTGCAACTACACTCAAAAAAGATGGAACAAAAGAAAGTATAGATTTAGCTGATAATATAATTAAAGAAGCGGAAAGACAGAGAGACAGAACTGTTAGAACAGCAGCTGAGATGCACAGGGATGTTGTTCAAGAAGTAAGGGCTCAAGGTGGAGATATAATCCAACAGCTTGACACAGATAACGGGAACATAAGAACTAAGTGGGATGATTTGAAGGATTGGTTTAATAGAAATCCTATAGTTAGATGGATAAAAACACAAGAACAAGATGGTCCTAGCAATGCTCCTAACTCTATGAATAGAATAGGTAATAATGCTCATGGTACAGAATCTTGGAGAGGTGGACTTACTTGGGTAGGAGAGCAGGGTCCTGAATTGGTAGAGCTTCCCAAGTCAACTAAGGTGCATTCTAACCAAAAGTCTATGGAAATGGTAAAAGGAGAAAATGGAGGGATAACACAGAATATCCACATATATTCACCAACACCCCTAAGTCCCTCAGAAGTGGCGAGGAAAAACCTTCAAACAAGCAGACAATTAGCAATGGAATGGGGTGTGTAGTATGGAAAGGGTCACTTTTATAAATGCTAGGGGTCAATCGGTCGAATTGGGCAACGATGCCCCTTATATTTTGACTAAAGTTGAGGGAACTGGAGCTGTAAGTACAAATATCCAAAGACAAAAATCCCCTTTTCAGGACGGTGAAACTTATCTAGGTAATACTATGGAGGCTAGGTCTATACCTATAGAAATAATGCTACTAGGTGAAGACATAGAGGATATGGCTGAAAAGAGAAATGAGCTATTACAAGTGTTTAATCCTAAGTTAGGACAAGGGACTTTGGTTTATGAATTTGGAAATGTTAAAAGAGAAATAACCGCTATATCTGAATTATCTCCTATATTCCCCCATGCAGGAGATTTTAAAGATACCATGCAACAGGGATTGATCCAGTTATATTGCCCGGATCCTTTTTTTAGAGATTTGGCAGAAGAAAAAGAAGAAGTCGCAATCTGGAGAGCTGCATTTGAATTTCCTTTAGAGATACCTATGGATGAAGGTATAGAATTTGGATTTAGGGAACCTTCTTTAATAGCAAATATAGAGAATGCTGGAGATATAGAATGTGGCATAAGGGTAGAGTTTAAAGCTCTAGGTACAGTAGTAAATCCTTCATTATTTAATGTAGATACCAGGGAGTATATAAAAATTAATAAAACTATGATAGCTGGTGAAATATTAACTGTTACTACCCATTTTCAGAATAAAAGGGTAGATCTTAATAAAAATGGAATCGCTTCTAATGCCTTTAACTGGATAGATCTAGATAGTACATTTTTACAATTATCTGTAGGAGATAATCTTCTTAGATATGATGCAGATGAAGGTCTGGATAATCTGGAAGTTGACATTTACTATACGCAACAGTATTTGGGGGTGTAGATAATAGAACTATATATATTTGATAGAGAGATAAACTTTAAAGGATTAATAGAAGGTTATTCTAGCCTTAGATGGATTAGAAGGTATCATAAAGCAGGAGAGTTTGAATTACACTGTTCACTTACTCCTGAATCATTAAAATTATTACAAAGAGATAATATAATCTGGAAGAAAGATGATCAAGAAGCAGGATATATTGAATATAGGAATATAAAACAAGATGAAGAAGGTAAGGAAATACTAGTTATTAAGGGTAAATTTCTTACTGGATATTTAGATAGAAGAATTATATGGGGAATGGAAAGCTTTAATACTACTACAGAAAATGCTATTAGAGCTTTTGTAAATAAGAATTGTATAAATCCTATAGATGCAAATAGAAGGATACCTTTGCTAGTGCTAGGAGAGTCCAAAGAACATACCCAAACTGCCAATTTTCAGACAAGCTATGCTAATGTGTTGGAACAATTAGAAGACCTCTCTAATGTATCAGGATTAGGTTATAGAACTTTGATAGATGTAAAAAACAAGGAGTTAACATTTGATATTTATGAAGGTAGAAATCTAACTTCTAATCAAGATGTTAATCCTCCTGCAATATTTAGTAAAGAATTTGAAAATATTCTAGAACAAGAATATACAGATAGTCTAAATAACTATAGGAGCTTAGTTCTTGTAGCAGGAGAGGGAGAGGGAACAGAAAGAGAATTAGTAACAGTAGGTGAAGGCATAGGGCTGGATAGGTATGAGTTGTTTGCAGATGCTAGGGATTTACAATCTACAGATGGAGAAGAATCTATAGCTGAATATAAAAGTATGCTAGAAGAAAGAGGAAGGCTAAAACTTGCAGAACATACTGATATACAAACCTTTGAAAGTAAAATAAATTTAAGAAGTAATTTAGTCTATAAAGAAGATTTTGATTTGGGGGATATTGTTACTTGTACTTCTAAGAAATGGAATGTAACTGTAAATGGTAGGATAACTGAAATAGAAGAAGTCTATGAAGAAGATGGACTTAATATAAATATAGTATTTGGAAATGGTATTCCAAACTTGATAGATAAAATTAAACAGGTGGTGAGGTAATGGAGAAATCAAGTTTCTTTAATAGTATAAATGGAGATAGAAGATATAAAGCAGAGGAGTTTGCAGCTTACTTTGGAAGCTTTATAAGTAATGGAATATTTCCTAATCCAAGTACAAACTTACAAGTCATATCTAATAACGATATGACTGTTACTCTTAAGAAAGGTAAGGCTTGGATAAATGGATACTTCTATGAGAATACAGATGATTTAATATTGGAAGTTGATAATGCGGATGGTGTATTAAATAGAATTGATAGGGTAGTTGTAAGACTTAATAAAGTAACTAGAGATATAAAAACAGTAGTTAAAAAAGGTACATTTGCAAGTACTCCTGTAGCTACAGGAGTACTTGCAAATGCAGACATACATGAATTAGGAATTGCAGAAATAAAGGTTGATAAAGGGACAGTATCTATTGTCCAATCAAATATAACAGATACAAGACTTAAATTAGATGTATGTGGAATAACAAATTCATTAATAACCGTTGATGTGGAAATGATAACAAATCAAATTTCAAATGATTTTACAGAATGGTTCGATATGATAAAGGACCAACTAGGAGAAGACCCAGCAGGAAACTTACAAAATCAAATAGGTGATATAAACGATCCCAATCTACCTGCAGAGTTAAAGGGAAAATCTTTGACAGAACAAACTAAGTTTCTCGCAGCAGAAGGTGGCAAGGTTAAAAGTGTAAACGAAAAAACAGGGGCTGTGGTTTTAAATAAAAGTGACATAGGGCTAAGTTTAGTAGATAATGTTAAGCAGGTGCCAGCTACTAGAACAGTAAACAGCAAGACTTTGACTAGCGACATAGTTTTGAATAAAAGTGATATAGGGTTAAGCCTGGTAGATAATATTAGGCAAGTTCCCAGCACTAGGAAAGTAAATAATAAGGTTTTAACTAGTGATGTTGTTATTGATGTTTCAGACATTGCAGGACTAAATCAATCTAACTTATCCCTTGGAGAGAGGGCACGAGCAAGTGGAGGTATGCAGAAAATAGCGATTGGGTACCAGACCTTGGTCGAAGGAAGTGGAGGAATAGCACTGGGTCCGAACTCATCCGCAGGGGGTCAAACCTCAATAGCAATTGGTTCTATGACAACAACACCGAATGCTAATCAATGCACGCTAGGTAGCTCGTACGACAAATGGAGTGTACCAGGTGAATTTTCAGTAACTGGAACTAAAAAATTTGAAATGCCACATCCAAAACCTTCAAAGAAAGCGACTCATGTAATTCGCCATGGGGCAGTTGAGTCACCAAGTGCAGGAGATACACTCTACAGATACAAAGTCAAATCAACAAAAGAAAATGACATACAAATATTAGAATTACCAGATTACTTCATTCACCTAAATAAAGATGTTCAAATATTTGTCACACCTCAAAATCATTTTGGAAGTGGATTTGGTAACTTAGATAGAGAAGCGGAGCAATTAGAGATACATTGTCAATTTGAAGGGGAATATAATATTTTAGTAATTGGTACAAGAAATGACGATCATCCATCAGTACAGAATTGGGACATAAAAGGTGTAGAAAGAGAAATAGGAGAATCTTGGGATGGAGAAACCTATGTGTTTGAAGTAGATGAAATTACAGAAGTAGAAGAAATAACTAGACAAAATGAGGAGGAAATATAATGATATTAATAAAAACAAGTCATATACAGTTTAAGAACCCTAAGATAGGTCAACCTACTAGATCCGTAGCTGAACATTACAATGGAAGAAGAATAGTTGCAGAGGTTGAGGGGAAAGAAAGATTATTTAGATTCAAGAAAGAAGAGCTAGATTTTGATGTAGATGAGGATGAAATGATATTAGCAATTGAAGCTAGATTAGCTGAAGAAGAAATAGAATAACCCTAGAAGGGCTTTTTTTATGCCCTTT
>CAZXWU010000096.1:0-6869 GCA_964644495.1 uncultured Tissierella sp. | reverse complement strand
TCCTTCTGCAGGATCATATACCCAACCACATGGTTCACATACCCATCTTTCCATAATCACATTCTCCTTTCTTTTGTAATCATAATAATAGTACCCTTATTATAACAAAACTAATCATTTTTAACAATTATAAGTAAGTAAAAGATTTATTTAAATTTTTATTTGATAGATTTATAATTAATTTTAAGATGACTTTAAATGTTTATGTAGTTATTTTGATTTAATGTTAGTTAATTATTTAATTGGGTAAAATAAATAATGAAAATACATTATATGGACGTGAGGAAAAATGAACTTTACTTATTATGGCTCCGTATGCAGTGATCTAGAATTAATTAAGAATTTTTTAGATGAAATTATGAATAAACTTAATATTATAATACAAAATGGAGATACAATATTTGATGTTAGATTAATATTAAATGAACTTGTTATCAATGGTGTATTTCATGGGAACGAATGTGAGGATACAAAATGTGTAAACCTTTCCTTACATGTCAAAGACAATAAAATCATAATCGAAGTAGAGGATGAAGGAAAAGGTATTGATTATGATTTTTCAAAATATAATCCACTGGATTTAAAATGTGGTGGAAGAGGGCTAGTATTAGTTAAGGGTTTGTCAGATGAACTCATAGTTGACCAGAATCGTATCACTGCAATTAAGATAATTAATTAAAATCCATGAATAACTTAATATACTAAAGATAAATATATGTATATAGTTTATAAAAACTGGTATAGTCTTATGCCAGTTTTTCTTAGGTCAAATTTAAGACTAGAATATATAGCAAGTCCAATAATAAAATACTTGCAGTATATAGATTATATGTTAAAATTAGTTGAACTTGAATTATAATAGAGAGGATCTGTTTTATGAATTTAATTAGAAATGACATTAGAAATATAGCTATTATTGCCCATGTTGATCATGGAAAGACCACATTGGTTGATAGCTTACTCAAACAATCAGGAGTATTTAGAGAGAACCAGGTAATAGCCGATAGAGTTATGGACTCCGGTGATATTGAAAAAGAAAGAGGCATAACTATTCTTTCCAAGAATACTGCAGTCAATTATAAGGATAAAAAAATCAACATAATAGATACACCAGGCCACGCTGACTTTGGCGGTGAAGTAGAGAGAGTACTCAAGATGGTCAACGGAGTAGTAGTATTAGTAGATGCTTTTGAAGGGCCTATGCCTCAAACAAAATTTGTTCTAAAAAATGCAATAGATTTAAAATTACCTGTTATTGTATGTATCAATAAAGTTGATAGACCTGAAGCAAGACCAGAGGAGGTAATAGACGAGGTATTAGACTTGTTTATAGAATTAGGAGCAGATGAAAACCAATTAGATTGTCCTTTCGTTTATGCATCAGCGAAGGAAGGAACAGCAAGTTTGGATATAGAAAAGCAAAAAGATGATATGGAAGATTTATTTGAAACAATACTAGAATATATACCAGCCCCAGAAGGGGATTCCGATCAACCCTTACAGGTATTAATCAGTACTATTGATTATAATGAATATATTGGAAGAATAGGTATAGGAAAAATAGAACGTGGCAGAATTTATAGTGGCCAAGAAGCCGTGCTTGTGAACAAGTTAGATCCAGAAAAAATTAAAAAGATAAAAATTGGTAAACTTTATGAGTTTGAAGGACTTGATAGAGTAGAAGTCGATGAAGCTGAAGTAGGGTCTATAATAGCAATCTCTGGTGTTGAGGATATTGGTATAGGCGATACTATCTGTCCAGTGGATAAGCCAGAACCACTTCCTTTCGCAAAGATTTCTGAGCCAACTCTGTCAATGACATTTTCAGTAAATGATAGCCCTTTAGCAGGAATGGATGGAAAATTTGTAACATCAAGGCAGATTAGAAATAGACTATATAAAGAACTTCAAACTGATGTGAGTATTAGGGTTGAAGATACTGATTCCACAGATGCTTTTAGGGTATCTGGTAGGGGAGAGCTACATCTTTCAGTCTTGATTGAAACCATGAGAAGAGAAGGATTTGAGTTTCAAGTTTCAAAGCCGGAAGTATTGTATAAAACAATAGATGGAAAAAAATATGAGCCTATAGAAAAAGTGATAATAGATGTATCAAATGATTTTATCGGGTCCATAATAGAAAAACTTGGTCAAAGAAAAGGTGAGTTAGCAAGTATGACAGAAGCTACTGGAGGATATGCTAGATTAGAGTTTTCAATCCCAGCCAGAGGTTTAATAGGCTACAGACAAGAATTTTTAACAGATACAAAAGGTAATGGTATTTTAAATACAGTATTTGAAGGATATGCGCCTTTTAAAGGTGAAATACCAAAAAGGAAATTGGGGTCTATAATTGCCTTTGAAGCAGGAGAGGCTACCACATATGGATTACATGCTGCTCAGGAAAGAGGGGTTTTATTTATATCGCCTGGGACTAAGGTCTATGAAGGAATGGTGGTAGGTTCAAGCTCCAAGGGATTAGACTTAGAAGTAAATGTTGTAAGGAAAAAACAACAAACCAATGTTAGGGCATCTGGATCTGATGATAGTCTTAGACTTTCACCTCCAAAGCTTATGTCACTTGAAGAAGCATTAGAGTTTATAGAAAATGATGAACTAATAGAGATAACACCTAATAGTTTTAGAATAAGAAAGGCAATTTTGCAAACAAATAAACGATACAAATCTAAAAAATAAACAAGTGATGTTCAAACGGGGCTAGTGATATTATGTAAGGCAACACAAAGATTAGTTGATGCAAGACTAAGTGGTATTCAAACGGAGGTAGGGATGTTATGAGCTTACTATTAGAGAACTACCATTTAATATTTAGTAACCTTTTATGGATAAATATAATCTTGGGGATAGTATTGGTGTTCGTTGAGCGTAGAGACCCAACTACTACATGGCTTTGGCTTATGGTGTTGGCATTTTTACCAGGTGTTGGATTTATTCTCTATCTGTTTCTAGGACAAGATTTATCTAGACAAAGAATATTTAAAGTAAAAGAAATTGATGACCAGGGTTTCAGAGATTTGGCAAGGGAACAAAAGAAGCAAATACAAAATGATGATTTTCACCATAAGGATCCTAATTTTTCCAGGTATGAGGATCTTGTTAAGATGTTTTTGATGAATAGCGAAGCCTACTTTACACAGGATAATGATATTAAATTATTTTTTGATGGTAAAGAAAAATTTGAATCTCTTTTGGAAAGTATAAATAGAGCAGAGGATTATATACATATCCAATATTATATTTTTAAAAGTGATGAGATAGGAACGAAGATCCTAGATGCTTTGGCGAGTAAAGCAAAACAAGGGGTAGAGGTTAAACTTCTTGTAGATGGAATGGGTGCTAGAAAACTCTCTAAGAAAGCTATAAATAAGCTTAAGGATGCAGGTGGAGAAATAGCTATATTTTTCCCGCCCTTTGTACCTCTTATCAGTATAAGAATCAACTACAGGAATCACAGAAAAATTTGTATATTTGATGGTAAGGAAGCATATTTAGGTGGCTTTAATGTAGGCGATGAATATCTAGGCAGATCAAAGAAATTTGGATATTGGCAAGACACCCATATGAAGGTTAGAGGTTCAGCTGTTTCTTCATTGCAGTGGAGATTTTACCTTGATTGGAGGTTTGCATCTAAGCAAGAGCTAAAAGCTCCCAAGTCTTATTTAGGAGACATAGAAAGCTCAAATAATGTAAGTATGCAAATCGTCACTAGTGGGCCTGACTCTAGATGGCCAAATGTTAAAGATGGGTATTTGAAAATGATAACTAATGCAAGGGACAAAGTATATATAATGACCCCCTACTTTATACCAGATGACAGTATTTTAGAAGCCTTAAGAGTAGCTGGCTTATCTGGGGTAGATGTAAGAGTTATGATACCAAACAAACCGGATCATATCTTTGTATATTGGGCAAGTTTAAGCTACATAGGGGAATTACTGCCTGCAGGCGTTAAATTCTATACCTATGAAAAAGGTTTTTTACATTCTAAAGTTATTGTATCAGATGATTTCATATCTACAGTGGGAACTGCTAATCTAGATATTAGAAGTTTTAAGCTAAACTTTGAAGTCAATGCTTTTATATATGATGAAAATATAAATTTGCAACTTTCAGAAAGATTTATAGATGACCTATCAGATTGCAAAGAAATAACTAAGGAAACATATGGGGCTAGGTCGAATTTTGTAAAAATAAAAGAATCAATATCCCGCTTATTATCACCAATATTGTAATAGATGCATAATATTATTTTCGCCTCGTGGTTACACTAAACATGAGGTGATTTTATTTGAAAATTAATAGGATTATTATACTCTTAATTATACTTTTATGTATAAATGGATGTACAAACAATGATGATAATGAATCAGGGATAAAAACATTGGAGAAAGCTCCTGATTCACTAGCTGGCGTATATGACCAGGTAAACTCAATTTTAGAAAATGTAGGAAAAATTGAAAGAATTGCTTTAAATATTAACTTTGATGACGAAGAGGAAATTGGTCTTGAACAAGAGGGGATTACAGAAGACCAGGAAGGGGAAAACCCTCAAACTAGTGCTGAAGACACAGCTAGCAATGAAGAAGAGGGTGGTCAGGAACAAGAATCAAATCAAGAAGGGAGCAATCAAGAATCAAGTGAGGGTTTTGATGAGTCAAGTAATGATGACAAGATTAATGAAATATGGCTAGCTATAGACAAATCTTTAGAAGACATATATTTGGAATGGAGTAATTATGCAAACGAAGCTACAAAGAAAGGAATTACTCAAGATAGAATCACAGACTTTAAAAACTCCACCAATAAACTTACAAAAGCTGTGGAAGAAAAAAATATTATTGATAGCTATGATTTTGCTAGTCAAACATTAGCAAATTTAAGACCATTTTTTGATCTATATAAAGATGAATACCGTGGTGAAATCGCAGAAATCAGGTATTTTGTATATCGATACTATATTAATGCAATAAACAATAATGATGAGGCTGCAATGGATGCAGTAAATTCACATGAGGAAACCATAAATAGAATCAGAATGGCAATAGATGATGATGAAGAAATGATAAATAGCCTGGAAAAGGTAGTTACTTCACTGAACAGCCTAGGCATATCACTAGAAGAGGATAGTAAGAGGGTCTATATGCTGGAAAAGGATACGCTAATAAAAAACTTAGAATCATTAGAATAAGCTTGTCTTATTATGATGGATTTAGTAAGATATTGGTAAAGTGTGCATGTGGATACTCCGCTGATTATCCACTAATATAAATAGTTAGTCTTGCAGATGAAACTTAAAAAAAAGCTAAAGAAGAGGAAGGTATATTAAAAACAAGTATGGTTGAAAAATTGGAAGAAATAATCAATAAAAAACGTGAAGAATTAAATGAGCTTGTATTAGATGGTTTAGGAGGAAAGCCGATCCTAAAGAAAAGTTGTGAGTTGGATAAGTTGATAAATGATTATTATCAACTAGCTCTGGGTGAAAATTTTGATTAAAAATGAGCATGGACCAATACCAGTCATGGCCTGCAGACTGGTTAAGGTACCTTCGCCTTTTGTATTGGATGATATATTTATCTAAATATAAAAAATAGGATGACACAGAAGATTAGTGCAACAATAATTGTAAGTACCCAATTTAAGACTTTTCTCTTTATAAAGAAAAATTTCATATAGACCACTCCTTTATATATACCTATTAATAATATTATTTAGTATCATTGGGATATATGCCATAAAAATTATTTTGTCTTTGTCTTATTTACCAAATTATTGTATTATGTGTATAATAGGAATAATATAATATGACTGGGGGATTAAAGATGGGAATAAGAATTCTAACAGACAGTGCTTGTGACTTATCAAAAGATTTATTAGAACAGTATAATATAGATAGTCTACCTTTAATGGTAATCAAAGGGGAAGAACAATATTTTGATGGTGTTACTATAACATCAGATAAAGTTTATGATGGTATGAGACAGGGGGATGTTTTTACAACTTCCCAAGTTCCCGCATCTTCTTTTGAAGAGAAGTTTCGGGAATATGCAAAGAACAAGGATGCAGTAATATATTTGGCATTCTCTTCAGTACTTTCTGGGACATACCAAGTATCTATCATGGTAAGAGATCAAATATTAGAGGAATATCCTGACTTTGACATAGAAATTATTGATACTAAGGCAGCATCTATAGGATTTGGATTGGTTGTTCTCAAAGCAGCAGAGCTTGCTCAAGAAGGCAAATCTAAAGAAGAAATACTAGAAGTAGTGGACTTTTATTTAAATAATATCCAACATATTTTTACTGTAGATAATTTAGAATATTTATTAAGAGGTGGAAGAGTTACAAAAACCCAAGCATTCGTAGGAGGCCTACTAAACATTAAGCCTATATTGAATGTTGAAGAAGGTAGATTAGTTCCCTTAGATAAGGTGAGAGGCAAAAACAAGGTTTATAAAGCTATGTTAGATTTAATGGATGAAAGGTCAAAGGAAGCTGATCTTTCAAGACAGCTAGTTGGAATTTCACATGCTGATAATTATGAAAATGCTTCTAAGTTAAAAGAAATGATCACTGAGAGATTTGCTAGCAAGGACTTTGTCATATGTGACATAGGAGCAGTCATTGGTGCCCATGTTGGTCCAGGCACACTAGCTGTATTTTTTATGGAGAAGAATTATAATAACTAAGAAAGCAAGGCAAATAATGGAAGGGAATTAGCCATTATTTGCCTTGTAATATTTCCATTAAATTTTCTCTGGACAAAAGCAAATTTGAGGAGTATAATATAAGTTGTTCCCAAAATTTGCACCTTTGGCTCAGTTGGTAGAGCAACTGACTCTTAA
>CAZXWU010000095.1:0-6973 GCA_964644495.1 uncultured Tissierella sp. | reverse complement strand
ATAGACTTTGCTTTTTTTGCAGCTGGTGGGGCAATAAGTGAGAAATATGCAAGCCTTGCAGTAGAAAAAGGTATCAAGGTTATTGATAATAGTAGTGTATTTAGAATGGATGAAAATGTGCCTTTAGTTGTACCGGAAGTAAATCCGAAACAAGTATTAAAGGGAAATGGAATCATTGCTAACCCTAATTGCTCAACTATTCAATCTGTAGTACCTTTGAAACCATTACATGATAATTTTAAAATAAAAAGGGTGGTATTTTCCACATATCAGGCAGTATCAGGCTCGGGCCTAGGTGGTATAAAGGATCTTGAAGATGGAAATGTAGCCTTTTATCCATACCAAATTCAAGCTAATGCTCTTCCTCATATAGACAGTTTCTTAGACAATGGCTATACAAAGGAAGAAATGATGATAAATGAAACTAAGAAAATCCTTGAGGACGATAGCATAAGAATAACTGCAACTACAGTTAGAGTACCAGTTAAATATTCCCATTCTGTATCAGTTAATCTAGAGTTCGAAAAACCATTTGTCTTGGATCAAGTATATAAGGTCCTGGAAGAATTTGAAGGAATCATTGTAAAGGATGATGTCCAAAATAATGTATACCCAATGCCTTTAGATACAACTGGGTCAGATAATGTATACGTGGGTAGGATAAGAAGAGACTTTAGCCTTGAAAATGGACTTAATCTATGGGTAGTAGCAGACAATATAAGAAAAGGAGCAGCGACAAATGCAGTACAAATTGCTGAACTTTTAATAAAAGATTAAAGGAGTACTATATGAGATACTTTAGCACTAGAGATAAAAATGTTAGTCTTTCTCCTAGTCAAGCTATACTGAAGGGGATTTCTGATGATGGAGGACTCTTTGTTCCACAAGAGTTACCAAGAATTGATATTCACGATTTAAAAGACATGGACTATAAGAGTTTAGCCTTTCATATATTGAGTATCTTTCTAACTGATTTTGAGCCAGAGGCCTTGAGAAAATCCGTAGATAAGGCCTATGATCTTAAATTTCAATCACAAGATATAGCCCCATTGCTTGAAGTAGATGGAGATTTTTTCTTGGAGCTATACCATGGACCTACACTTGCCTTTAAAGACATGGCTTTGTCACTTCTCCCATATCTACTTCTTGAGTCAATGAAGATACAAGGGGTTGATGAAGATGTGGTAATTTTGACTGCCACATCAGGGGATACTGGCAAGGCTGCCTTAGAAGGCTTTGCCAATCTTGACAGGATCAAAATTGTAGTCTTTTATCCTGAAAATGGTGTATCTAAAGTTCAAGAAAGACAGATGATTACTCAAGAAGGCGACAATACCTTTGTAGTAGGAATAAAAGGAAACTTTGATGACGCCCAAAGTGGTGTTAAGAAGATATTCAATGACCTAGAATTTATTAAAGAATTAAAAGACAATAACTATATCCTTTCATCAGCAAATTCCATAAATATTGGCAGATTGATTCCCCAGATAATATATTATTTTTCTTCCTACTTGGAACTTCTAAGACGAGGAAAGATCCAAGCTGATGAAAAAATCAATATAGTAGTTCCGACAGGTAACTTTGGGAATATTCTTGCTGCCTACTATGGAAAAGAAATGGGTCTTCCAGTGAATAAGCTAATATGTGCTTCAAATGATAATAAAGTCCTTACAGACTTTTTCAAGTCAGGTCTTTATGATAAGAGAAGACAATTGATACTTACATCATCACCCTCAATGGATATTCTCCTATCCAGCAATTTAGAGAGACTTTTATATCACTTAAGCGATGAAGATGATTCTCTAATAAAAAATAAAATGAGAGACCTAGGGAAAAAAGGCTACTATGAAATTGACAATATAAGACTTGATGATTTTTATGGTGGCTATTCATCGGAAGACCAGGTTAATGAAGTTATAAACAGATTATTTAAGACCCATCAATACCTGGTGGATACCCATACAGCAGTTGCCTATAAGGTATATGAAGACTATAGACTAGAAACACAAGATGATACAAAAACAATTATAGCCTCAACTGCTAGTCCTTTTAAATTTGGAAATTCAGTTTCCTCTGCATTATCTTTGGATATAGAAGGCAAGGACGAATTTACTATACTAGAAGATTTAGCCAAGGAAACAGGTCTTGGTATGCCTAAGCCTATAAAAGATCTAAAAAACAAAGAAATTATACACTACAATAAGTGCCACAAGGAAGAAATGAAAGAAGCAGTAAGTGAGTTTTTAAGGGTTGGTGAAGAAGGATGATAGAAGTCAAAATACCTGCAACTTCTGCCAATCTAGGGCCTGGTTTTGATACTCTTGGCCTGGCTTTAGACCTATATAATACTTTTTCCTTTAAAGAAATTTCTAACGGCCTTCATATTGATGGTTTTGGACCTGACTATAATTCCAGCAACAATCTAGTATATAAGTCTATGATCAAGACATTTGAAAAGGTTGGATATAGACCCAAGGGTATAAGCATAGAGGCCAAGACTGAGATACCTATTTCAAGGGGATTAGGTAGTTCTTCATCTTGTATAATAGGAGGTATTCTTGGAGCAAATCATCTAGCTGGTGACCCCCTTTCAAAAGATGAAATACTAAAGCTGGCAATTGAGATAGAAGGCCATCCTGACAATGTGGCTCCAGCATTATTTGGAGGACTTGTAGTATCCGTCATGGATAAAGGCCAAGTATATTATAATATAATAAACATTCATAAGGGCCTTAAATTTGTGGCTCTAATACCAGACTTTACTCTATCCACTAAGGCAGCTAGGGATCTTTTACCCTCAAGGATAGCCTACCAGGACGGTGTCTACAATACAGGAAGATTAGCCTTGTTATTATCAGCACTTACTAATGGAAGATTTGACCTTCTAAGACAGGGCTTAAAAGATAAGTTTCATCAACCATACAGATGTAAATTGATAGACGGATATGATGAAATAGTTAACAAGTCTAGAGAGTTTGGAGCCTTAGGTGAATATTTAAGTGGGGCAGGTCCAACAATAATGGCTTTAGTTTATGAAGATGATAAATATTTTGTAAAAAATATGGAATCTTTTTTTAAGAAAAATACTTATAATTGGCAGGTAAAGGAATTATACCTAAATACTTCTGGACCACTTATTAAAAAGACTAATAGACCATAAAATACTGCAAATAATTTTTTACTTAGAAAATCCATAATTTTTGTATAGGACACACTTATAATTCTCATAATAATACTATCAATAATGAAGCTAGGAGGATTATAATGGAAGACAATGCTAACTTTCAACATATACTACAAAGATTCAAAGATGCAGATGTAAATCAGAAGGTAGAGCTTTATACAACAGTTAAGGGACTTTCTGTTGAGCAGTATAAGGAGCTATTAAAATACTTCCCTATAAAAGAATTAGGTAGGCTAGAACAGGCAATGGGTTAAAAGGATGATGAATTTCATCCTTTTTCTTATTACCTAGCACAACTTTTCTATGGCCTGACACAATGAGCAAATAAATTTGATGAATTCTATTGACTTGTTATATAATAGAAGAAAATTATCTTAAGGAGTAAAAATGAAAAAACTACTTGCAATAATAATGATTTTATCAATTAGTCTGACTTTTTTAGTTGTATCTATTGAAATCAATGCCTATAATAAATCCTACTATATTAATGCATATGATAAATATAGGATCCAAGAAGTGACTGGAAGATCTTCAGAAGATTTAAGCCTAATAACTGATGATATAATACTACACTTAAAAGGTCGTGGTGGAGATGAGTTACTAGCACCACATTTCAACGAAAAAGAAGTCCACCATATGAGGGATGTCCAAGACTTGTTTGATATGGCAAGAATTATCAAATACATAGGACTCATAGTCTTTGTCTTAATTTATAATAAATTTATATACAAAAAGGAATATAAATTCCTAGGTAAAACCCTTTTATATGGACCACTTTTCACCTATTCATTGCTGATATTATTGGGTTTATTAGCTTCTAGAGACTTCAACAAGTATTTTACTTATTTTCATCATATATTCTTTACAAATGACTTATGGCTTTTGAATCCTAATACGGATTTGATGATCCAGATGCTACCAGAAGCCTTTTTTATGGGGATGGCTTTGAGAATAATGTTATCTTTCTTGATATTCTTGTCAATAATACAAATAGTTGGTTATTTGTATAAAAGGAAAGGTAGAGGATTAGATGAAAAAGTTAATAGAGAAAATAAAAAAAATATCATTGACCAATAATCGGAAGAAAATACTTAAAAATTACTATTCAAAGGAATTAAGAAAAGGAAAGACCTATAGAGCCTCATTTCTAGACAGATTCCTATTATATAGTATACTATTTATAATCTTGACTACTATATTAATTATCAATTCAGACCAAATATTACTATCTATATTTATGGCTTCATTAGCCCTATACTTCATAATAATAGCAAATTCATATGTAACTAGGAAATCCAAATCAAAACGGATTACAGAAATCAATGAAGATCTTAAGAAAAAGAAGCTTATAAGAGAATTTACGAATTTTAACAAAGAAAACTTTAACTCCTATATACAAAATCTATTGGGGGATTATTATGATGTAGAGGTAGACAAGGCTAAATACCCTCTTGATTTAACCTTTTCCAAGGATGGAGATTTATATGGAGTCAAGTGTGGCAAATACAGTATGGATGAAAAAATCACTACAAGAGAACTTGACATTTTTTCTAGTGAATTGAGAAGTTTAAATATAGACGATGGGGTTTTTATTACAAACACCTATTTTACCGATGGGCTTCAAGATGGGACAAAGATAATACTCATGGATTTTGATTATATAGTAAATATTTTAAAAGACCTAGATAAGTATCCCTCTGATGAAGATATGGAAGATTATATTGTAGATAGATTTATCGATACAAGAAATACTATAAAGACCCAGGTCAAGGACTTTAATAAGAGAAAGATAATACGTCTCTATGGTCTATGTGCAGTCTTTTATCTGCTTTCATTTTTTATTTCATTTCCAATATACTATAAGATAATGGCGGTCCTTGCTTTTGTGATTGCCACATTGGTTTCTGGGTATAAAATAACTGAATATATTAGGCTGAAAGATAGCTTAAATATAGAAAAAAATTAAATATATAATTTGACACTCAGAGTAGGTAAAAAGCGTTAAGTGTTAGAGGATGGGAAGTTGCCTTTAAACGAAAGAACTATCTGCGATTTTTTGCCGCATCCGCTGACCAAATTAGATTCTCTTTTCTAAGATGGTAATTCTGATGCTGTCGAAGGAAGGGGGATTTTTATGTATAAAAGTAGAAAAAAAATCAATATTAAGCACATGGTAATGGCTGCTTTTTTAACAGCCCTATCAATTGTTCTAACAAGGTTTCTATCTGTTATCCTGCCTATTGCTGCTTTGCCTACAGTTAGAGTAGGCTTTGGAAGAGTACCCATAGTGATATCAGGACTCTTGTTTGGACCAATGCTAGGGGGACTTACTGGAGCTGCAGCAGATTTGATAGGTGTATTAATCAATCCAATGGGGACTTATCATCCTGGATTTACCATAAGTGCTATATTAGATGGTCTGATCCCTGGTCTAATAGCCATATATTTTAAGGCTAATCCAAGACTTGGAAGAAGTTTTACTATGATTAGGATATTTATAGTGGAATTAGTTTTAACTATCCTAAACTCTATTATTTTAAATACTTTATGGTTAACTCAGCTTCTTGGAAGGGCTTATTTACTAATATTGCCTGCAAGGGCAATCAATGCTGTAATAAACCTACCAATACAGACTATTATCATATTTACCATCATTAAATATTTGGAAAAAATGATAAAGGACTCTTGAATATAAGCAATTAATAATATGAAAAAGACTATAAAAGACTATAATTATTTGATTTTATATAATTTAAGTATATAATTATTATATAAGTATAAAATTTGTCAATAACTAGGAGGAATTTTTAATGAAAAAAACATTACCGATTGCAATGTCAAACAAACATATTCACCTAAGCCAAAAAGATTTAGACGTTTTATTTGGTGAAGGTTATGAGTTAACAAAATTTAAAGATTTATCACAGCCAGGACAATACGCAGCTGAAGAAAAAGTTGACGTACAAGGACCTAAAGGAACTATCAAAGGAGTTAGAATCTTAGGACCTGTTAGAGGAGAAACTCAGTTTGAGCTTTCTGTATCTGATGGATTTTCATTGGGCGTAAAACCAATGATTAAAAATTCAGGGGATATAGAAGGTACCCCTGGTGTTAAATTAATAGGACCAAAAGGTGAAGTTGAAATAGGTAAGGGTGCTATAGTAGCAGCTAGACATATTCATATGCATACTTCAGATGCTGAAGAATTTGGCCTAAAAGACAATGATCTTGTAAGCATTAAAGTGGGCGGACCTAGAGGATTAGTATTTGATGAGGTATTAGTTAGGGTTAATGATTCATTTGCTTTAGAAATGCATGTAGACATTGAAGAAGGAAATGCAGCAGGAGTTAGAAATGGAGATTTAGTAGAACTTATTAAATAGGAGGCTCAGCCACTATGGATATTAAATCTATGATAGATCATACTCTACTAAAAGCTGATTCTAGCAAGGAAGAGATCACCATCTTATGTGAGGAAGCTAAAAAATATGAATTCGCAGCAGTTTGTGTGAATCCTTATTATGTAGCCTATTGTGCTGACCTACTAAAGGATAGCGGTGTAAAAGTTGCCACAGTTATAGGATTCCCTTTAGGAGCCAATACCAAAGAATCAAAAGTCTTTGAAACCATAGATGCAGTCAATAAAGGTGCAAGAGAAATTGATATGGTTATAAATATTGCTGGCTTAAAGAATAAGGACTATCAAATGGTTAAGGATGAGATCAATGCAGTAGTAAAAGCTGCAGGACATATGGCAATCGTAAAGGTAATCATTGAAACATCCTTATT
>CAZXWU010000094.1:0-6987 GCA_964644495.1 uncultured Tissierella sp. | reverse complement strand
GATTAACCCAAGCAGAGGATTTAGTAGATGGAACCAATAATTTAGATGGTTTTGTAGCCCTGTCAGCAGCCCTTAAAACAGCAGCTGTAAATCTATCCAAGATGGCAAATGATATGAGATTGATGGCTTCTGGCCCAAGATGTGGATTTGCTGAAATCAATTTACCAGAAAAACAAGCTGGTTCATCCATCATGCCAGGTAAGATCAACCCAGTAATTGCTGAAGTAATGAGTCAAGTTGCCTTTAATGTTATAGGAAATGATATTACAGTAACTATGGCAGCAGAAGCTGGTCAACTTCAATTAAATGTATTTGAACCAGTACTACTATATAACCTATATGAATCAATTGAAACCTTAGGCAATGGTGTAGCAACATTCAGAGAAAATCTTGTTCTTGGAGTAACTGCAAATGAAGAAAGAGGCAAGGCATTAGTAGATGGTAGTGTCGGTACTATCACAGCTATAGTTCCTCATGTAGGTTACAAGAATGCAGCTAAAATAGCTAAGCAAGCAATCAAAACTGGAGAGTCAGTAAGAGATTTAGCTATAGCCCAAGGATTATTAACAGAAGAAGAGCTAGATGAAATCCTAGATCCATTCGCATTAACTAATCCAGGAATTGCAGCTAAGCATTTACTAGATAAATAATTTAATTAAATTGAAAATAGAAGAAAGGACATATCTTTTATAAAAAAGTATGTCCTCTTTTTCTATTAATCTTTAGCAACTATTAACCTGAGGAGGTGATATAGTGACAAAAAGAATATTAAGTATAATATTTATAATAATACTTATAACCTCATCCATAGTCCAAGCAAATGCTGGCCCAACCTATTGGGAAGGAAATCCTTCTATGGAAGCCTTAACTATAGAAGAAGATTCTCTGATACTAGTAGAAAGTGAGAATCTAACCTTTGATTTCACTAGACCAGAACTAGCAAACTACAACGACTATAGTAAATTTGGCTTGGTCACCGCAGCCTATGAGATGGCAAATCCTACAGATGAAAATTTAAAAGTTCAGATGGCCTTTCCTATAATATCTAAAATTGGCGATTTTAGACCAGAGGATATAGAGATAAGGGAGGATGGCCTAGATATACCCTTTGAAATCTTCATAGGAGGATCAACAGATGGGATAGTTAACAAGGCCAATGAAGATGAAGAAAGTGTAATTGATTTTGATAAGATATTAAGTTCCATAACTAGAGGAACTTATATTCCAGAAAGCTTCAAGCTAGATGATATGGCTG
This sequence comes from uncultured Tissierella sp., assembly GCA_964644495.1. Taxonomy (GTDB): domain Bacteria; phylum Bacillota; class Clostridia; order Tissierellales; family Tissierellaceae; genus JAAYTL01. The sequence goes on along the minus strand of CAZXWU010000094.1, from coordinate 5,732 downwards.
AGCTACATACCTTCCATATAGAAAATACCAGCCAGGATGGCCTACATTTTGTGGTGGACTTTAGTCCTGGTCCTGAAAACATAATAATATCAGATGGTTTTAATTCTTTTTCAGGAAATCAAGAAGAAAATTTTATAGAGATAGGGTCATATATCCACAATAAGGAGACCATTGAACTTTTGCTAGTAGGTGAAGAAATAGAATTTAATATAAATGTCTATTCAGATCCACAGACAAGTGAAAAGACAGATGAGTTTATACTTACAAGGGAATCAAGGGTTATGACAGTGGAAGATTATCTTACAGATTACTTTGATGAAATAGAAAATGAGTTCTATAAGGGTTTACCATACCAGCAATTGTTGAATCAATACTATAAGCAGATAGATGATATACGGGAATCTACCCGAGGATCTTCTTATATGTGGATAGATGAATTTACAAGCTTTAAACATTATGATCTCTTCTTAGTTCTCTTATATGAAGTAGACTTTATGCCTGGTGAAAGTAAGGATATCTCTGTTAGCTATATGACAAAGGGAACTATGGATAGAAGGAATAGTGTAGATCCCCTATATTCATTTGAATACATCCTTAATCCAGCAGGCAAGTGGGCTGATTTTAAAGACCTAAGTATAGAGATTATTCCACCAAGGGAGAGCCCATATATAATAGAAAGCTCTTTAGAATTTAGTAGAGATGAAGATGGTAGCTATAGGGGAACATATGAAAGATTACCAGAAAATGACTTGACTTTTACTCTCTACTCCAAGGACAAGGTTACCTTTATGGATAGAGTGGCAGGATTTTTGGATAGGTCGATTTATCTAGTATATCCCGTGGTCATAGCAGCTGTAGTAGCAGCAGGATATCTAACAATTAGAGTAATTCCTAAAGTCTATAAAAACAGGAAGGATAAATAAGCAAAAATAACGGTCTCCAATGCTAGAAAGAAGGTGTTTATAGTGATATATGTATTATTTGAAGTTACAATTAAGAAGGGGTATATGGACAACTATCTTGATGTAGCTGCAGCTCTTAAAGATGAACTTATAAAAAGTGAAGGACTCATACGGTCAGAGCGTTTTTCTAGCCTTATAGACGAGGGAAAGCTATTAAGTTTGTCCGTTTGGGAAAGCGAGGAAGCCGTAAGCAAATGGCGTAACCAAACAAAACACCGTATGGGTCAGCAAGAGGGTCGTGATTCAATATTTGAAAGTTATACAATTACTGTTACATCGAAAATTCGTAGTTATAGCAATATAGACAGGACAGAGGCACCACTAGATTCCAATAAAACATTTGGTCCCTAAGATGAAGACGATAAAAAACTCTTAAATCCCAGTAAGGAATTTAAGAGTTTTTAAAATTGGTGCCGGTGGTGGGACTCGAACCCACACACCCTTGCGGATAACAGATTTTGAGTCTGTCTCGTCTGCCAGTTCCGACACACCGGCTTAGTCAATAATAGTAATATTAACACATAAGCATCAAATAATCAAGATTTTAATTTGTCTAATGTTTACTGATTTATAATTTTAGGATATACTTAAAGGTATGATAAAGTTAGGAGTGGATTTCATGGATAAGAATAATTTAATGATAATAGATGGTAGTTCCTTGCTTCATAGGGCGTTTTATGCCTTGCCCTTGCTCACTACTAAGAAGGGAGTATATACAAATGGAGTATATGGTTTTTTAACAATGTTCTATAAAGTTCAAGAACAATATCAGCCAAACTATATTTGCGTGGCATTTGATAAAAGTGGACCAACCTTAAGACACAAGGAATATAAGGACTACAAAGGCACAAGACAGTCTACGCCATCTGAATTAGCTGGTCAATTCGCTATAATTAGAGAAATCCTCAACACTATGAATATTAAGACCCTTGAAATGTCAGATTACGAAGCAGATGACATAGCAGGGACCTTGGCCAAATTAGGAGAGTCAAAAGGATTAGAGGTTATCTTAGTCACAGGGGATAAGGACTACCTTCAATTAGCGAGTGATAAGTCAAAGGTACTATTGACTAGAAAAGGTATTTCTGAAATGGAAGAATTCGACAGAGACAAGATAAGTGATGAATATGGTATAGAACCATCTCAGTTCATCGATTTAAAAGGCCTTATGGGAGATAGGTCGGATAATATACCAGGGGTCCCAGGAATTGGAGAGAAAACAGGCTTAAAGTTGATCAAGGAATTCGGTAAGATAGAAGAGGTATATAAGAATTTAGATAAGGTAAGTGGAAAAAAACTTAAAGAGAACCTAATAGAAAATGAGAATATTGCCTATTTAAGCAGAAAACTAGGAGAGATAATAACAAATGTTCCTCTAGATTTAGGCTTAGGAGATTTAGAGGTAAAGGAACCTAACTGGGGGAAATTAGTGAACCTATTTGAAGAGTTTGAGTTCAAAAGTTTACTTGAGAGGGTCCCGGGTGAATACAAAGAAAAAGAAGAAGAAATAAGGGAATTTAAATACAGAACAATCAAAGATGATGAAATAAAAGAACTTATAGAAGAGATAAAAAAGGCAGGTAAATTTGCCTTTAAATTTATGATAGATGGATCCAATATTATAGAAAATGAGATTCTTGCCTTGGGAATAAAAACACAAGAAAATCTAACTTGCTATATTGATTTATTGGAAAATGAAGAGTCTTTCCTTGAAGGCTTCAAAGAGGTATTTGAAAATCCAGATATAGAAAAAATTGGTCATAGTCTAAAGAAAGACATTGCCATATTATTTAGATATGGAATTAGAATAGATAATTATACTTTTGATTCTATGATAGCTCAATACCTGATAAATCCAAGCCAAAATGATTATTCGATTAACAAAACAAGTGAGGAATACTTGGGCTACTATGGACAAGATGAAGAAATCCTACTTGGCAAAGGCAAAAAAAAGAAGACATTTAGTCAAATATCACTAGAAGAAAGGGCCAACTATTTAGCCTTTACTTTAGAATCTGTTTTTGACCTGGAGCTTATAATGGTTGAAAAGCTAAAAGAACTGGATATGGTAGACCTTTATACTTGTGTAGAATTACCCCTGGTGGAGGTTCTATCCAGTATGGAGTATTTAGGATTCAAAGTAGATGAAGAGGAACTAAATATCTTAGGAGAAAGATATGATATTGAAATCAAAAGCTTAACTGAAGAAATATATCAACTTTCAGATATGGAATTCAATATTAACTCACCAAAACAGATAGGAGAAGTATTGTTTGATAAATTAGAGCTACCTGTGATCAAAAAGACTAAGACGGGATATTCTACAAGTGTAGAAGTGCTTGAGAAGCTAAAGGATAAACATCCTATAATAGATAAAATATTGAGATATAGACAAATAGTTAAGCTGAAATCCACATATATAGATGGATTGACCAACTTAATAAATAGAAAAACTGGGAGAATTCATTCTAATTTCAATCAGACTATTACAACTACTGGTAGGATTTCCAGTACAGAACCAAACCTACAAAATATACCTATCAAGACTGTGGATGGTAGGCAGATAAGAAAGGCATTTATAGCAGAAAAACCTGAATATACCTTAGTTGATGCTGACTATTCGCAGATTGAACTGAGAGTGCTAGCTCATATCTCTCAAGATAGCAAGATGATGGAAGCTTTTATTAACAAAGAGGATATTCACAGAAAAACAGCATCACAGGTTTTCCATGTGCCAATGGATGAGGTCACACCTAGCATCAGAAATAATGCAAAGGCTGTAAATTTTGGTATCGTATATGGTATTTCTGATTATGGTTTATCACAAGACTTGAATATTACTAGAAAAGAAGCAAAAGAATTTATTGATAAATATTTGGATAACTATACAGGTGTAAAACAGTTTATGAAAGATATAGTTGTTGAAGGAAAAGAAATGGGCTATGTGGAGACTCTTTTAAAGAGAAGAAGATATATACCCGAATTACAAGCAAAAAACTTCAATGTCCGATCTTTTGGAGAAAGGATAGCTATGAATACACCTATCCAAGGAAGTGCTGCTGATATAATAAAAGTTGCCATGGTTAATGTATATAATGCACTTAAGGATAATAATTTGAAATCTAGACTTATATTACAAGTCCATGATGAATTGATAATCGAAACCCATCAAGACGAAGTAGATGAAGTAAGGGATATGTTGAGGAAAACAATGGAAGATGCCATTTCTTTGAGTATTCCTCTAGTAGTTGATGTTGAGATAGGAGATAGTTGGTATGAAACACACTAATTGCAAGCTTATAGGCTTGACAGGTGGCATAGCATCAGGGAAAACCAGCCTTTCAAATATCCTGATAGAGAAAGGATATAAGCTAATAGATGCAGATCTTATCTCAAGACAAGTAGTTCAAGTTGATAAGGCTGCCTACAAGGAAATCCTTGCATACTTTGGGGAAGGAATCTTAGACCATGATAGGAGTTTAAATAGAAGGCTTTTAGGAGAGATGGTTTTTTCAAATGAAATCCTACTAGGAGTTTTAAATAGGATTACTCACCCATATATATTTAAGGAGCTAAAAAAACAAATCATAGAAGGATCTTCAAAATTTGATATTATATTCATTGACATACCTTTATTATTTGAGGAATATGAGGAGTTTGTAAATCATGGGATAATATTTGATGAAATTTGGTTGGTTTATGTGGACGAAGCTACTCAGCTTAAAAGATTGATGATGAGAAATAGTTTAAATATTGATCAAGCTAGAGATAGAATAAAATCCCAAATACCCTTAGAAGAGAAGAAGAAAATGGCCACAAGAATCATAGACAATAATGGGGACTTTGCACAGTTGAGGAATGATGTGGAAAAGATCTTGCAAGATTTTATCTAGTAGGGAGGGATTTATTTGTTTCCTAGGAGAAGAAAAAAGTTAATTCGAAAATTGCTTTCTAGAATACTAACAATATTCATCATATTGGTGGTAATCTTATCAGTAATTGCTTTATTGTATCCCCTGGACTATGTTGAATATATTAAAAAATACTCAGTAGAGTATGATATCGATCCATTACTAGTGGCATCAATAATCAATGTAGAAAGTAAATATAAAAAAGACGCTGTATCTCATAAAGATGCGAGGGGCTTAATGCAGATTGGCCCTACAACAGGAAATTGGGCAGGAGAAGAGCTCGACATAGAAAACTATAATGAAAATATGCTCTTTATACCTGAAATTAATATAAGGATTGGAACTTGGTACTTAGCCAAGCTAAATAGTGAATTTGGAGACAATTTAGACCTAATCCTAGCAGCATATAATGCAGGTAGTGGAAATGTTCAAAAGTGGATAAGTGATCCTATATATTCAGAGGATGGAATAAATCTAGATAAGATACCCTTTAAAGAAACTGCTGAATATTTAATCAAGGTTAGAGCAAATCTTAGAATTTATAATTTAGTTTACAACAATAAATTAAGTAACTCTGAAGGTTTTGGTACAAGGTATTTTGACTTTATGAATGGAGTAAGGATGTATTTATTCAATATAAATGACTCCTATAGTGAGGGGGATGTATTTTGACTTGGAAAAAGAGAATATTGGCTATTTCATTGGTATTAATACTGTTTCTTACAGCTTGTGAAAGTGATAATGTGGATGAGGATGTCAAGGAAAACAATAATGGAGATAATATTGTAGAGGTGGAACCAAGGCAGGGAGGACAAGTTATTATTCCCCTAACAAATTTTACTAGCTTAAACCCACTATT
>CAZXWU010000093.1:0-7022 GCA_964644495.1 uncultured Tissierella sp. | reverse complement strand
AGAGGAGCCATACTCTTGATAGATGATAGATTCACCACTTATAGGTATATGGAATTATTCCCTAGGGAGTGGGAACATTATAAAGTAATTAAAAACAATAATCAACTAAAAGAGATCTTGGACCACTTTTGGTAGTGGCAGAGGGCGAGAAGGGACAGAGGGTCAGGACATCTGTCCCTTCTGGGACAAGAGCCCTGACCCTCTGTCCATTTTTAGTCTATGATTAAATTTTTCCTAAATCCTTTAGATCCTTTCTCAAAACATGTAACACTTTTTCCTTAGCTTCTGTTAAAGGAAGTCTTAGTCCACCTACATTAACTCCCGTCAAATTTAATGCTGCCTTTACTGGTATTGGATTTGCTACAATAAATAAATTTTTAAATATATTAAGTAGTTTAAGATGTAGGTCCCTTGCCTTTTTAATATCTCCTGATAGATAAGCTTCAATCATTTCGTTGATTTCAGGACTGACAATATGGGAAGCTACACTGACAATTCCATAAGCCCCTATAGACATAGCTGGAAGTAGTATACCATCATCTCCAGAATAAACTAAAAAATCCTTAGGCAGACGCTTAATTATTTCACCAAATTGATTTATGTCCCCGCTTGCCTCTTTCAAAGCAACTATATTTTCAATTTGGGAAAGTTTTTCTACCGTTTCAGGCAATATATTGCAGCCGGTCCTTCCTGGTACATTATATAGCATAATTGGTAAATTAACAGAATCTGCAACTTCCTTAAAATGACAATAAAGGGAGTCCTGATCAGGCTTATTATAATATGGAGCTACTACTAGAAGGCCATCTACACCTGCCTCCTGAGCTGCCTTAGCATTTTCTATTGTTAGGCGTGTATTGTTCGTTCCTACACCTGCTATGATAGGTACATCCACATAGGTCTTTATAGTTCTATATAATTGAATTCTTTCATCATCAGTTAGTGTTGGAGCTTCCCCGGTGGTTCCTGTTATAACTAAGGCTGTATTTCCCTCCTCAACTAATTTTCGTGCCAGTAAACCAGCACCCTGGTAATTGACATTTAAATCTCCATCAAAAGGTGTTACCATTGCTGTTATTAATCTACCCCATCGAATCATATCATTTCTCCTTTCAAAAACATTGTATTCTATTCTATGAAATAAACTATGTATTGATAACAAAAAGCATACTTATGAATAAAATAAGAGTATCTGATAATTATGTAAATTTTAGGGGAACTGAGAGGAGAGATGATGTTGGCAATTATAATTCAAAAATTCGGGGGGACTTCTCTGAGAAATTTAAATAGGAATAGTGAATTCCTTAGACTGGTGAAAAAAGAAGTAGAACTTGGCAACAAGCTTGTAGTAGTAGTATCTGCAATGGGTAGAAAGGGAGACCCTTATGCTACCGATACTTTGATCAATCAGTTGGAGAATATAAGCTCGTCAATAAATCCTAGGAAGAAGGATTTAATTATGTCAGTTGGTGAATTGATCTCTGCAGCCTTGGTATCACATCTATTGGAAAGTGAAGGTTATATGGCTCAGGCCTTAACAGGATTTCAAGCGGGAATAATTACTGATGACAATTTTAATTCTAGCAAGATAATTGAAATCAATACAAGGAAATTGGAAGAAAACCTTAAAGACGATATCATTTCAGTAGTTGCTGGATTCCAAGGTGTTACCAGAGATATGTATATTACAACACTTGGAAGGGGAGGTAGTGATACAACAGCTCTTGCCTTAGCAGGAAATTTAAACAATGTAGAAAGAGTAGATATATTTACAGATGTGCCTGGAGTTGCCATTACTGACCCAAGGTTTGTAGCAAATACTAAATATCTTAGGAATATCTCCTATGATGACATGTATAGATTGGCAAGAAGTGGAGCAAAGGTGGTCCATCCAAATGCGGTTTTACTTGCTAAGGAATATAATATACCTATTAGAGTTCTTTCGACCTTTATAGATGGACCAGGTACACTAATAACTAATGAAAAAACCAATGGTAAAATAATAGGATTTGGAGTAAAAGGACAAGGAGGCACTTCAACTATTTCCTTTATATTCAACGGTGATTATAGAGATGAAATTAAAGAAGGGTTGGATAAGTTTTTATTAAATGAAAGGGAAAAGTTTATAGAGATGAAATTCCTTTATGACAAGGCGACTATAGAAGTAAATAATCAAGTCCTAACTGTGTTCTTACAAAGATTGTATTCTAATTTTATGGACTGAGGAATAGAGCATTAGGCATTGCTATTGAGCTGGAGATGGGATTTTTTTGGGTTAATGAATACCATCTTACTCCATCGGAAACGCCCTTTGGTGGTATAAACTAATCAAGAGCCGATAAAAGCATCGACTCTTTTGTATCTTATATTAGTAATGGTTGAATTTGCTCACCTGCTAAAGCTTTTTCAACTGTTTCTTCTATATTATCAAATTTAGCTATTAAGGAATTTGGCTTATTTTCTGCATCATCTTGACCAAAAGGAACAAAATAGATATGTTTTGTATTTATTAGCAATCCAATATTCTTGGCACTAGCTCCAAGTCCATCATTGGTTGCTATGGCTAGAACCAAAGGTCTCTGATTTCTCAAGTGGGCCTTGCAGGCCATAGTTACAGATGTATCGGTTACTGCATTGGCAAGTTTGGCTATTGTATTACCTGTACATGGGGCAACTACAAGAACATCCAAATTTAATTTTGGGCCTACAGGTTCGGCCTCGACTATAGTCCTTATTATTTTCTTGCCAGTGATCTCTTCAAATCTTTTTTTCCATTCTTCAGCACTGCCAAATCTTGTGTCAAATGTGTCTACTGCATGTGAAATTATTGGGTAAATATCAGCTCCCTTATATGCAAGATCCTCAATTATGGGGAATATATAAGAAAAATTACAGGAAGACCCTGTCAATGCAAATCCTATTTTTAATCCTTCAATTGTCATCTTATACTCAACTCCTCTATGATATTATAAATTGTATCTTTAATAACCATAGCAGCAGTTATTGGGGCAACCTTTCCTGGAAGTCCTAAAGCGCTTATGATTTTAACCCCCAATTCTTTTGCAGCTCCTAAATCAACACCACCTGGCTTTGATGCTAATTCAACTATGATACAATTTTTCTCAATGCTTCTTAACAAATCTCTGTCTAATATCATCTGTGGTATAGTATTGAAAATCACATTCATCTTTGGTAAATAAGACTCTAAGTCATTTTGGTGTATAGGAGTATATCCGTAGGATTTTATCCATGCTAGGTCAGCATATTTTCTAGCTTCCACATATACATTTGCTCCAATGCCATATAACATCTTTGATAAAATTTTTCCTATACGGCCATAACCTAAGACTACAACATTGGAACTATGAAGGGTTATTGGTATTTCCTCCATAGCAACTTGAATAGCTCCCTCAGCTGTAGGTATTGCATTAAGAATCTGCATTTCTTCTCTCTGAAAATAATCACTAAATCTAAGATCCTTATTTTTTAGTTTGTTTTTATTTTCAAGTTCTAGTTTCCCACCGATAATTAATTGACCTTTTGAGACTAAATCAAATAACCTATCAATTTGGATTAGATCATTTGAAAATGGTGCATTTATATTGATCCCATCTTCAGTAAAAGGCAATGGTCCAACAATAATATCTGCAAATTCAATAGCTTCTTTTAAATCTAATAGCTGATATTTATTTTGATCTAATCTATTAAAGCCATAGAAACAAATGTCATTTCCATCTATCATCAGTAATTTCCCAAGTTCTAAACTCCTTTTGTCTCCCCCTAGTATTGTATAATTTAATCCCATTGTACCCCTCCTTGTGGATTTTTTAACGTTAATATATCTTATGCAAAAGTAGTGTTTATGGGATAAGAAGTTACTTTCTTAAGTCTAGGTTTTATAGTATAATAGATAGGTCATATTTCATTACTAGGAGGTATAAAATGTATCAGTATCCAACATCAGGCGTATGTGCAAAAAATATTGAGTTTGATATTGTAGATAATAAAGTGGTAAATGTGAAGTTTCATGGTGGATGTAATGGAAATCTACAGGGAATATCAAGACTAATTGAAGGAATGGAAATAGAAGAGGTAGTAGAGAAATTATCAGGCCTAGGCTGTGGTATGAAAGAGACCTCATGTCCTGATCAATTAGCAAAGGCATTAGAAACTGCTATTAGAAAAGCAGCAAGTTAATTAATAAGAAAGACCTTGTTCTAAATAAGAGAACAAGGTCTTTTAAAATTATAAAAGTTGAATAAATAATTATACTTCTGTATAATTTAGACAAGATACAGTATTATTAGGAGATTGGATTCTTCTTAGGCTGTTTAATAGGAAGTAATTAGGTTATTACTAAGAGATAAGGAAGGTGTTCAATGACTAAAGATATATATAAACATGTGGAACCACCTTGTATATACTATGAAAGATGTGGTGGCTGTCAACTTCAACATTTATCCAATGAAGCACAAAATCTATATAAGCAGAATATGGTAGAAAGATTGTTGGGTAAGTTCGGAAAAGTAGAAAAGATAATTGTAATGGATAATCCATATGAATATAGAAATAAGATTCAGTATGCTTTTGGCTATGGGAAAAATAGAAGGATAATCTCAGGCATGTATGCCATGAATTCCCACAAGATAATAGACATTGAAAAATGTATAATACAAGATCCTATAGCTGATCCAATCCTAGATACAATTGGCAAGATTATGGAAAGGTATAAAATGGAACCCTACAATGAAGATACAGGTAGAGGTTTTTTGAGGCATGTCCTTATAAGAACAGGCTACTCTACTAAAGAGGTTATGGTAGTTATAGTAACATCTCATCATGTATTTGAAGGTAAGAAAAACTTTGTAAAGATACTTACAAAGAAACACCCAGAAATAACAACCATAGTTTTGAATGTAAACAATAAGAAGACCTCAATGGTTTTAGGAGATACAGAATCGAATATGTATGGAAGAGGCTTTATAGAAGATGTTCTTTGTGGAATGAGGTTTAGAATCTCATCAAAATCCTTCTATCAAATAAATCCTATACAAACAGAAAGACTCTATGGTAAGGCTATTGAAATGGCAGACTTTAAGGGTTATGAAAGAATAATAGATGCATACTCAGGAATAGGCACCATATCTTTGATAGTTGCAGACAAAGTAAAAGAGGTAAGAGGTGTAGAGATAAATAATGATGGCGTCAAAGATGCAATAAAGAACGCTGAAATCAACAAAATTAGCAATGTATATTTTCATAGGGCGGATGCAGGAGAGTTCATGGTTGATTTAGCTATGAAAAAGGAAAAGATAGATGCAGTTATAATGGATCCCCCAAGAGCAGGAAGTGACGAAGACTTTTTAGCTTCTATGTGCAAATTGAGCCCAGAAAAGATAATATACATATCTTGTAATCCAGAAACTCAAGCTAGGGATTTAGAATATCTAGTGGAGAATGGATATGAAGTTAAGAAAATACAACCAGTAGACATGTTTCCCCAAACAAATCATGTGGAGACTATTGCGTTACTATCTAGACCTTGTTCTATATAAAGAGAACAGGGCCTTTTATATATTAAAAGTTGAATAAATAAGGATACTTCTGTATAATTTAGAGATGAAACAGGATTATTAGGAGGTCTAAAATGGTAAGGAAGAATGCAACAATTGAAATTAAAATAGACAAAGTTAACTTTCCAAATAAGGGAAGAGGAATATTTGAAGGAAAAGAAGTAAGGTTTAAAGGTGGTATAGAAGGTCAAAAGGTTACAGTAAGGGTTAATAGAAAAAGGAAAGAGTATATGGAAGGTAAGATAGTTGACTTAATGGAAAGGTCCCCACTAGAGATAGATTCAGGATGTTCCCATTATAAATCCTGTGGAGGATGCACCTATCAAACCCTATCTTATGAGGATGAGCTAAATTATAAATATAATCAGATAGATAGATTATTTAAAGATGCCGAGTTAGATATAAATATTATTGGGATAGAAGCTAGCCCAGTAGTTGAAGGTTATAGAAATAAGATGGAATACACCTTTGGAGACGAAGAAAAGGATGGGCCAGTGGCACTGGGGCTTCATAGAAAGGGAAGATTCTACGAGGTAGTAAATACTGATGAATGTAATATTATAGATGAGGACTTTACAAGGATTAGACAAAATGTAATAGAGTATTTTCAGTCAAAGGGGACTGCCTTTTACAATAAAAGAAGGGCTGAAGGCTACCTTAGACATCTAGTTATCAGAAAGGCACTATCAACTGGGGAAATACTTGTGAATCTAGTTACAACAAGTCAAGATTCACTAGATAATGAGGGCTTTGTAGAAAGCTTACTTAGTCTAAACTTTAAGGGGGAAATCACAGGTATTCTCCATACAATAAACGATGGACTAGGAGATACTGTAGCAGCGGATACTTTACACCTACTACATGGTAGGGACTATATAATGGAAGAGATTTTAGGATTAAAGTTTGAGATATCACCATTCTCCTTCTTCCAAACCAATACCTTTGGTGCGGAAAAGCTATATTCAATTGTAAGAGAATTTGTTGGAGACACAAAAAACAATATAGTATATGACCTATACTCAGGTACTGGAACAATAGCACAAATATTGTCGCCAGTAGCCAAGAAGATTATAGGTATAGAGATAGTAGAAGAAGCAGTAGAAAAGGCTAAAGAGAATGCTAAGCTAAATGGACTTGATAATGTAGAATTCATAGCGGGAGACGTACTGAAAGCGGTAGATGATTTGACAGAAAAACCAGATCTTATAATAATAGATCCACCAAGGGACGGAATCCATCCTAAGGCAATAAATAAAATAATAGATTTTAATCCAGAGAACTTCGTATATGTATCCTGTAATCCTGTGACTTTGGTTAGGGATTTGAAGGTGTTTATGGATAGAGGATATAGGGTTGAGAAGGCAAAGTTAATGGATATGTTCCCTAGGACACCTCACGTTGAGAGTATAATTCTGATGACATCTAGTACCTCAGAGGCGAAAAAGTAGG